>JBDSFP010000411.1:0-3131 GCA_039919415.1 Aquaticitalea sp.
AAAAATCATAAGATGCTTTTTTGGCCTGTTCCAGATACTTGGTTTTGGTTTCATCGCCAACTTCGAGCAATTCGATTGTTTGCTCATTTTGGCAGACCATCAAATCCCTAAAATGAGAAGCAAGACCTGCAATATAATGTTGTCCTTCAAAGCCTTTGGATAGTGTGTCATTAAACTGAATCAATAGGTGAGGAATTTTATTTTCGAGTATCAAATCCGTACTTGTGAAATAAGTTTCGTAATCAAGAACATTTAAATTTTCGGTCACGGCATGACGAGTCAAATTCTTCCCTGAAAAACTGACAACCCGATCAAAAATGGACAAAGCATCACGCATGGCACCATCCGCTTTTTGGGCAATAATGTGCAGTGCATCATCTTCGGCATCAATACCTTGTTCTTCAGCGATGTATTTTAAATAATTTTTAGCATCCTTTACGGTAATGCGTTTAAAATCAAAAATCTGGCAACGCGAAAGAATAGTAGGAATGATTTTATGCTTTTCGGTAGTAGCCAAAATAAAGATGCAATGTTTTGGTGGTTCTTCCAAAGTTTTCAGAAAGGCGTTGAATGCCGCTTGCGAAAGCATATGTACCTCATCAATTATATAGACTTTAAATTTCCCAACTTGTGGTGGAATCCTTACTTGGTCTGTCAATTCCCGAATTTGATCGACCCCATTATTGGAAGCCGCATCCAATTCAAAGATATTAAAAGCGAAGTCTTCCTCATCACTTGTGGTTTCATCACTGTTGATCATCTTGGCAAGGATACGCGCGCAGGTTGTTTTCCCAACACCACGAGGTCCTGTAAACAAAAGTGCTTGCGCCAAATGATTATTCTCTATGGCATTAAGCAGCGTATTGGTAATTGCCTGCTGACCCACAACATCCTTAAAGGTCTGTGGTCTGTATTTACGGGCTGATACTACGAAAGGTTCCATTTTATGGTGAATTCAATTCAGCATCTCGGGATGCCAAACTGCAAGTAACAAAGTTAAAAATTCAATTCAGAATTCAGAATTCATAACTCATAAATTGATAGTAGTTATTAACAAAGGAGTTATAAGTTATAAGTGCCTAAAGCACTTAAAGTTCAGTATGAAACTTAATTTTGGTTAGAAAACTAACTTTAGGCACTAAATACTTCAAGTACTTATAACTTTTTCGGTAATTTTGCTCTTAAGTAAATCGCCTTATCGCCATGCCTTTGGCGTGGAGGAAAGTCCGGACACCAAAGTGCAACATAATGGTTAATGGCCATCGGTCGTGAGATCAGGACAAGTGCAACAGAAAGAATGTACAGGTCATGCTGTAGTGAAATCAGGTAAACTCTATGTGGTGCAATGTCATGTAAACCAACGTCCCGATAGCTATCGGGAGAGGGCTGCACGCTCGATGTTGGAGGGTAGGCAGCTAAAATGTGCTGGCAACAGTTCGTTCAGATAAATGATAAGGGTCACGCCTCGGCGTGATACAGAATCCGGCTTATAGATTTGCTTAAATAAAAAGGCTTCTTGATGATTTCAAGGAGCCTAGTTTATTTTGAATAAAACTCTGTGAATCTCTGCGTTTGTCTCTGAGAATAGTATTCAAGTTGGTCTATTCAGCTTTATTGAAAAAACTAAACACACTCCCACCATAATTTTTATCATAACTGAAATTGGGAAGTTGGGACAGATTCATTTGTTTGGCATGCTCCACAATTAGAACACCATTGTCAGCCAATATTTTATTTAGAAATATAAGTTCGGGAATTTTTGAAAATTGCTCCAATGAAAACGCATAAGGAGGATCCGCAAAAATGACTGTAGCCTGAAGTTTTGTGGTTTCCAAAAACTTATATACATCACTTTTGATGGTCTGGATATTCATTTCAAATTCCTCAGCTGTTTTAGTGATGAATTTAATACAACCATGATCCTCATCCACGGCAGTTATTGTTGCCGTGCCTCGTGAAGCAAACTCGTAGCTGATGCTTCCCGTACCTGAAAATAAATCCAAGACAGAGATGTCATCAAAAAAATAATGATTGTTCAGAATATTGAACAAGGCTTCCTTGGACATATCAGTGGTAGGTCGAACAGGCAATTTTTTTGGTGCAGTGATGCGTCTGCCTTTAAATTGTCCTGAAATAATCCGCATTAAAAACTGTTTAAAATGATGGCGTTGTGATGTGGCTGGGCCGGTTTTGCTTCTGTCTGGAATTTAAAATCATAAGTCGGTTGATAGAACTTCACAAATCTGACATAAGTATAAACTGAAGCATACAATTCATCATCCTTATCAATAAGCCCCATTAATTGTAGGGTTATGTTTTCCGGATTGAGATGCAATTGCTCCATGGTAAACAAAAGATAATAGATAAGGTCCTCTTTCGTGGAATACTCAAAACTATTGTAAAATAACAGTTTTTTGTTTTTTAAGGCGATGAGTTCAAAATTCTGCGTATTAACATTCAGGTATAATTCAGTTTCATCCGCTTTGCTATGCTTTTGAAGAATCGAATCAATCAGAATCGTTGAAGCATGCTTGTATTCAAATACACCATAGGTATCAAAAATGACGTTATTGATGTTCACATACGGAACATAGACATTCACACTTTCATTGATTGCAATGGCATCATGGGAAATAAAATCAGAGCTCAGGATTTTGGAATTGAACTTTAAATAATCAGCAACTTGTGTTTCCTCAAAAAATGCTACTGGGACTAAATTGGAAAGTTCATTTTGATAAATGACCAACACGGAGGAAAAGGATTGGTTTAAGATAGAAAAAGACTCCAAAGTTTTTTTGATATATTCCAAGGTCTCGAACGGATTCGCTTTCTTGGCAAAAACCTGATTTTTAAGAAATTCTATGGTATTTGAACTTCTGTCAAGGATACAAAAAGAAAGTCCACTCAAACTGATTTGAATGGACAGATCTTTAATATTTGAGTGGTTCAATTTATTCGTCTTTTGAAAAGTTTTTTGGCCAGTTTCCTTTCGTTGTTACTTCATCCATAGATCCAACTTTTAAAGTTTCACCATTGACTCCATCAACAGAAATAACTTGTCTTTCCTTCTCAATCAAATTCTTATTTTGATCGTATAGTATTATTGATTTGTCTACACTCGCCTCAAATAC
>JBDSFP010000296.1:0-3289 GCA_039919415.1 Aquaticitalea sp.
TAAAGCGACTCTTTTGGGCAGTGGCATCGTGTTTAGCGATATCGAAACCACAGTTTTAGAGAACAACATTTACGGTGTAGACCTTAACGAAGAATCGGTAGAGATTGCCAAGCTTTCCCTTTGGTTACGCACCGCACAGCCACGACGCAAGTTGAACGATTTGAGCAGCAACATTAAATGTGGCAACTCATTGATTGATGACAAGAAAGTAGCTGGCGATAAGGCGTTTAATTGGGAGCGAGAGTTTCCGCATATCTTCAAACATAAAGAAAAGAAGGCTTTTCATATTACCACAGCCATCCATGACAGTCGCACCTCTGATAGAATGGTAAAATATAAAGTGCGAGAAAAACGTGCCATGGGCACCAATCCGTATCCCAATGTTATTTATTTTACCGAGGAAGATGATTTGGTGATTACACAAACCGTCGCAGAGATTGTTGCCGAAGATAATCTGAAAGTATTGGCGTATAATATCTGTGCAGACCATCTGCATCTATTGCTGGTGTGCGATGAAGCGGATATTCCGAAGATCATGCAGAAGGTGAAGGGGCGTTCTTCTCGTGTTGTCAAGGGACTTAAGTCCCTTGTAGCGCTCGGTGCGGACGACAAACCGCTATGGGCACAAAAATACTACGCAAAACCCGTTACTACCGAAACCCATCTACACGCGGCCATAGATTATATTGCGCACAATAGAACGAAACACGAGTTGCCAGAGCATTCGCGAGAAATTCATAACCTCATTGATGCGATGTGTTGTAGTTATCAAGAGGCTTTTAAAGAAGACAATGGTGGATTTGATGTGGTGATTGGGAATCCGCCTTATGTGCGGGCAGAGCTGCTTTCAAACTATATGAGTTTCTTTGAGAAGAAATATAGAGTCTACCATTCGGCAAGTGATTTATTCGCCTATTTCTATGAATTAGGCTCAAAGCTTATCAATGAAAAGGGAGTAATGGGCTACATATCAAATACATTTGATAAAACAACAGCTGGAAAAGTTTTAAGAGAATATCTTACAAACGAAACAAGACTTATAAAATATATTGATTTTACAGAGGTTCAAGTTTTCGAAGGCGCTACAACATATCCAGTTATAATTATCCTTGATGGTAATGAGGAATTTAAAGAAGAGTTTGACTATGTCAAAATTCCAAAAAAGTCTCAAAACAGAGTAATTAATGTCGAAAATCATCCAGAAGTTATGGTTTCTCAATTTTTACTGGATTCCAATAGTTGGTCATTCTCTTCTTCTGATAAGGCAAAAATTTTAAATAAGATTTCTCAAAACAAAAACTTAAGAGAGATTTATGGAAAATGCTACTATGGAATAAAAACAGCATTAAATGAGGCGTTTATCGTTAATAAAGATTGGTCTGATTCAAAACATATAAAACCAATTTTAGAAGGAAAGGAAATTCAAAAATGGAATGTCCCTAAAGTAGAACAGAAACTAATATTGTTTAAGAGCAAATGGACCAATGCAGCATACCCAGATTTAGAAACGGAAAAAGAAAAATTAGAAGCTTTAGTAAAAGATTATCCACTCATAATGGAACATTTAATTCCCTTTATGGAAAGAGCCATTAAACGATATGATAAAGGTGATTATTGGTGGGAATTAAGGAATTGTGCTTATTATGATTTATTCAGTAAACCAAAAATTATATTTCCAAACCTTCAAAATTCTAATAAATTCTGTTTAGACAATCAAGGAAATTATATTAACGCACCAGCTGTTTTTTTGCCAACTGGTAGTAAAGCTTTATTGTGTGTTCTTAATTCTAGAATTGTTTGGGAGTTTTTAAAATCTATATGTGTGGTAAGAAGTGGTGGATATATAGAAGTTAAGCCTCAATATTTTGAACAAATACCAATTCCAGAATTTAGAAATGAGGATAAGTTTAATGAAAAGGCTTCATTCATGATAGAAAAGGTAGATGAATTACAAAAGTTGATTGGTAAATTCCACCGCAGCATCCAGCGCAAATTTGAAGGCTTGGATAAATTGTCAAAGAAGTTAGAAAACTGGTATGAATTGAGTTATGCAGAATTCATCAAAGAACTCGCGAAAAAGAAAATAAAACTCAGCCTAGCAGAAGAAGCCGAGTGGGAAGACTACTTTGTGTCCGAACAACGAAAAGCGCTTGCTCTTAAAACGCAAATTGATGCCACGGATAAAGAAATTGATGCGATGGTGTATGAGTTGTATGGGTTGACGGAGGAGGAAATCAAGATTGTAGAACGAGGGACTTAAGTCCCTTGAAAATCACCAGACCCTTGAAAAATCACCAGACCCTCAAAACCCAAACAGAAGTCAAAGACGAAGCGATTGATGCAATGGTTTATGAGCTGTATGGGTTGACGGAGGAGGAGATTGCGATTGTGGAGCAATCTTCATTCACGAGCTCTAAAACAAATTGAACTGGGTGAGTAGATTTTGATTGTGGAGACTAGTTAAAATCAGCTAACTGAAGGTTTGATTTTTAGTTGACGGTCTTTTATATGGCTCGTAGGGTGTGATTGCCCGAACCATTCCAAGTGCAAATTTACGTGAAAATTCCCCAGCCCCGAGGCTTCGGGGTTCCAGATGAGCACAGACCCAGCAATGGTTTTTTCACGATGTTACCAGTAGTTTTTATTACGCAACTTTAAATTCAGATTCATTCATTTCCACGCTAAATTTCACGTTTGCTTTTAAGGCTTGGAACACTTTCAAAATAGTTTCAATTTTTACATTTTTGGTGTTTCGTTCCAATTTTGAAATTTGGGATTTCTGCACGCCCATCAGTTCGCCAAGTTGTTCCTGTGTAAGTTTACGTTCTTTTCGGACATATTTTATCATATCGCCCAAAACTTCGATTCGCAAGTCAAATTCATATTTGTCACGTTCTGCCGTACCGATTTTTCCAATGTCTTTGTCCTTCATTTGGTCAAGTGTCATCATTTTCATTTTTTTCTTTTTTGTTTCCATAACCTTAGTCTTTTTGGTCAAAATATTCGGCTCTGATTTTTGTCGCTTTCTCGATGTCCGCTTCATTTTGAAGGTCTAATGTAATAAATTCATAAATATTATGCATAAAAAAACGGTTTAGCATGACCAAACCGTTGATTTTGAATAATCTTATAATCTGTAGCGAGAGGGGGGCACGATCCCCCGACCTCCGGGTTATGAATCCGACGCTCTAACCAGCTGAGCTACCTCGCCATTAAGTTACCTAATCAAGTAAAAAACATTTTTTCTTAGGGTTTGCAAATATAATAACATTTATGGCGCCTGCAAGCG
>JBDSFP010000298.1:0-3496 GCA_039919415.1 Aquaticitalea sp.
ACATCATTATCATTGCAATCGACCATGGAGAACGCGAGCGAATCAATGAATATCTACCTTATTACCATCCCCGTTTTGGCGAGGGAAAAGGCAGTTTTTACATTCAGTTTATGATTGAAAAACTGATTCCGTATATCAACAATAACTATCGAACTTTGCCTGACTTTCACAATACTGGAATTGGTGGTAGTTCGATGGGAGCCTTAATTAGCTTGCATGCAGGATTGTCCAATCCTGGGGTATTCGGCAAAATGATGATTTTCTCACCAAGTTTATGGATCTCAAAAACAATTTTCAATCATACCAAATCCTTTGAGCCGCTTCAAGAATCGAGAATATATTTATATGCAGGAGGACAGGAAAGTTTTGAGCATTTGGCAAATGCCCAAAAGTTGGAGCGCATCATAAGGGATAAAATGGTAAAAAACCACAACATCGACTTCCATTTTTCCGTCAACGAATTTGGCAATCATAGCGAAGCTCATTGGCGCGAGGAATTTCCCGAAGCTGTGAAATGGTTGTTTTTTAGTAAAAGATGATGACATATAATCACATATATAAAATTGATTCTGCCAAAGATCTTATTTTGCCTTGTCGAAAAGACGATTTAAAATCTTTGAAGAATTATATTTCTGTCGAAAATTTGAATTTTAATGGCGAGTTTTCAACGCATCAAACCGTTCATGATTCCAAAGGAAACAGAATATATCTGCTGGGAATTGGCGAAAAAAAGGACAATGTCAAGTTGGTAGAAGCGTTCAGAAAATTGTGTTTCGACTCAAAAAAATATTGGAAAGTTTCCATTCAAATAGTTGCAAATAATTTATCAGCAGATGATATCAAAAAAGCAGTTATTGGGTTGGAATTGGGCACCTATGAAATTGGTCAATTTAAATCTAAAAGAGAAAAAGCACCTAAATTAACTGTAGAAATTTCCTCGCCAAAAGATATTAAATCCCAACTTGAAGAAGGTAAATTCACAGGTGAAACCATCAATCGGATCAAAGCTCTGGTCGATGCCCCTGCCAATCATAAAACCCCAGAATTTTTGGGCAATTGGGCCATAGAATCTTCAAAAGCCTCCCACTATAAATGTACCGTTTTACATCAAGACGAACTCCAAAAGCAAGGTTTCGGTGCTGTCATGGCGGTTGGTCAAGGTAGTGTGAATCCACCAGTGGTCATTGTCAGCGAATACATGCCGAAAAAAGGCAAACGAGTCGATATAGGTCTGGTAGGAAAGGGGATTACCTTCGATACAGGAGGCTTATCCATCAAATCCTCTACCAATCTGCACTATATGAAAAGTGATATGGGTGGCGCAGCAGTCGTATTTGGCGTTGTGGAACTTGCCGCCAAACTGAAGTTAAATGTCAATATCGTGGGCGTAGTGGCTTCCGCTGAAAACGCTGTGGATAGCAATAGTTACCGTCCTGGAGATGTCATCAATTCCTATTCCGGAAAAACAATCGAAATCATAGATACCGATGCTGAAGGTCGTTTGGTCTTGGCAGATGGTTTGAGTTATATCATCAAAAAATATAAACCACAAGAAGTTATTGATTTGGCAACCTTAACCGGAAGTGTTGTTCAAACTCTGGGTTATTCTGCAGCAGGTATGTTTACTAATAATCCTGAAATGGCGAGTCAAATGTCACAAGTCGGTTTTGAGACCAACGAACGTGTGTGGCAGCTTCCTCTTTTCGCTGATTATGAAAGTGATTTACATTCTGATATTGCCGATTTACGCAACTTTAGTGGAAAACCAATTGCAGGAGCCATCACAGCCGCCAAATTTTTGGAAGCCTTTACCGAAAATCATAAAAGTTGGATGCATTTGGATATTGCAGGTGTTTCCTTTGGTGATTCTGCTTATGCCAAAATGAAAAGCGCCACAGGTTTCGGAGTTCAACTGGTTACTGACTATATTAAAACGAAAGTGACCAAATAAGCGGTTTTATTTTGTATTTTAGACATTAGATCATAGCACTTAAATCTTACCATGTATTTGATTATAAGTTTTAATTCTATGTCATTAGACCTCCAATACTAAGTCAATCAGAAAACATAAACAATTCGACAATGTCAAAAAAAAACAAACCCCTCAACTTTCTCTGCATCACCACTTATCATAAAGGACAGGATTTTATGAAAAGCTGCAAGGCTGAAGGAAATAATGTATTTCTACTGACCAAGAAAAAACTCGAAAATGAAGTTTGGCCTTGGGAATCCATTGAAGACGTGTTCTACATTGAAAAATGGAACCATAACGATGTGGTCAAAGGAATTGCCTTTAAATTCCGAAGCATAAAATTTGACCGATTGGTGGCAATGGACGACTTTGATGTTGAAAAAGTGGCAATGCTGAGGGAACACTTTCGAATTCCCGGAATGGGACGGACGACAGCGCATTATTTTAGGGATAAGTTGGCGATGCGAATGAAAGCTAAGGAGGAAGGCGTCAATGTTCCTGAATTCACATCGTTGTTTCATGATGCAGATATTAATGATTATGCCGATAGAGTGGAGGCACCTTGGTTATTGAAACCTCGTATGGAAGCGTCCGCAACGGGCATCAAAAAAATTCAAAGTAAGGATGAACTATGGCAAATTGTCAACGAATTGGGCGATGAGCGTGATAATTATTTGGTTGAAAAATTTGCTCCAGGTGATGTCTATCATGTTGATGGCTTGAATCTTGATGGGAAAGTGATTTTCTCGAGGGTGAGTAAGTATCTCGACACACCATTGGAAGTAGCGCATGGAGGCGGAATTTTCCGTTCTGCAACCTGTGAAATAGGTTCTAAAGTTGAAAAATCGCTGGCAAAGATGAATGCAGACGTGATGAAAGCCTTCGGGATGCAATTTGGAGCGTCGCATACCGAATTTATCCAATCAAAAGCCACTGGCGAACTGTTCTTTTTGGAGACTTCCTCAAGAGTTGGAGGTGCCAACCTTGCCGAAATGGTAGAAAAGGCTTCTGGTGTCAATCTTTGGGCAGAATGGGCTAAAATTGAATCCAAAACTTTACGAAAACAAAAATATAACTTACCGAAAGTCAGCAATAAATACGCAGGAAACGTGGTGTCCTTAAGTCGTTACGAACATCCAGATACGTCGAGCTTTACTGACAAAGATATTGTGTGGCGTATGAACAAAAAATGGCACATTGGCCTGATTGTAGTTTCTGATAGCAGCGAACGTATTTTGGAATTATTGGAAGCATACACCAAACGTATTTCAGAAGAGTTCCATGCGAGTTTGCCCGCACCCAATAAATCTTTGTAGATTTTAGTACGTAGATGATGCTTATAGAATAAAACAAATCATAAAAATCTGCGTCATCTGCGTTCAATTTTTGCATCTAAAAATTGGTATGTTTTTTTGTTTTTTTCAGATGTAAAAATTTTTTATTCTTCAAAAAAACCGGTACTGCCACCCACCCAAGTTTTGTCTTTGTTGTATTTGACGCCTACCATTTCGCCTTTGCTCAATC
>JBDSFP010000392.1:0-10334 GCA_039919415.1 Aquaticitalea sp.
GAAAGTTGAACAATGCTTCGAGCAATTTCTCCTTGCTGCCAAAATAATAGGAAATCATGGCAATGTTAATGTCCGCTTCATGCGCGATTTGTCTGACGGAGGTGCCATCAAATCCATGCTCTGCAAAAAGTTTTTCTGCTACCTCAAGTATTTGGATTTGTTTGTCATTAAGTGACATTGATCAAATGGATTTTAAATTATCACGCAAAATTAAACAATTGTTTAAATTAAACGTTTGTTTAATTTAATTTATTTTTGAAATCTAACATTACTGCCCTTTAGTAGAATATTAGAATATAGTTTTTAACGAATCAAACTTACAAAACTGGAGATTTTGGAAACGCCTTGGGAAGTCAAGTGTTTAATGAACGCACTACCAATAATGGCACCATTTGAATGCTCTGTTGCCTGAATGAAAGTTTCTTTATTCGAAATTCCAAATCCGACGATTTGTGGGTTTATGAGATTCAAAGCTGCTATACGTTTGAAATAGTTTGATTGCTCCGCGCCAAATCCGGAAGCATTTCCGGTTACACTTGCACTGCTTACCATATAAATAAATCCTTTCGAAATGGAATCAATAAAATTGATACGTTCCACAGAGGTTTGCGGCGTGATAAGAAAGACATTTATCAAGCCATATTTTTCAAAAATTGATTTGTATTCTTCATGATAGACATCAACAGGTAAATCGGGAATAATCAATCCGTCGATGCCAACTTCTGCACATTTTTTACAGAAGGCTTCAACTCCATATTGCAAAATTGGGTTGAAATAACCCATGATAATTAATGGAATATGTACCATTTTCCGAATGTCTTTCAATTGATTAAAAAGTACTTCAGATGTCATCCCATTTTTAAGTGCTTGGGTAGAACTCGCCTGTATGGTCGGGCCATCTGCCAATGGGTCACTGAAAGGCAATCCGATTTCTATCATGTCCACGCCCGATTTTTCCAAATCCTGGATAATGTTAACCGTATCATTAAGATTGGGATAACCGGCTGTGAAGTATATCGATAAGAGTTTTTTGTCCTCTTTTAATTTTTGATTTATTCTATTCATTGCAAATTGAAATAATTAATATACGTATCCAAATCTTTATCGCCTCGACCGGAAAGGCTCACAACAATAATGTCATTGGGTTCAAATTTTTTCTGTTCAAAAATGGCCAATGCATGTGCACTTTCAATCGCCGGGATGATGCCTTCCAGTTTACACAATTCCAATCCAGCGCGCATGGCGTCATCATCGGTTATTGCCATAAATTCTGCACGACCTGTTTTATATAAATGCGCATGCATCGGCCCAACGCCTGGATAATCCAAACCAGCTGAAATAGAGTAGGGTTCTGTAATTTGACCGTCTTGGGTTTGCATCAATAAGGTTTTACTGCCATGGATAATACCTTCTTTTCCCAAAACAGAAGTCGCTGCACTTTCTCCCGACTCGACACCGTGACCCGCAGCTTCCACAGCGATCAGTTTGACATCTATATCATCCAAAAAATGATAATAAGCTCCAGCAGCATTGCTGCCGCCACCAACACAAGCTACGACATAATCGGGTTTGCTAGTGCCTTCCTGTTCTTTTAATTGCCATTGGATTTCTTTGGAAACAATTGCCTGAAAACGCGCCACCATATCCGGATAGGGATGAGGTCCGACTACGCTTCCGATAATGTAATGTGTATCCACAGGATTGTTGATCCAATCTCTGATGGCCTCGTTGGTAGCGTCTTTAAGCGTTCTGCTTCCGGATAATGCAGGAACTACGGTAGCTCCCAGCATTTTCATTCGAGCGACGTTTGGTGCCTGTCGGGCAATGTCAATTTCGCCCATATATACAATACATTCCAATCCCATCAAGGCGCATACTGTTGCTGTTGCCACACCATGTTGTCCAGCACCAGTTTCTGCGATGATTCGTGTTTTGTTGAGGCGTTTTGCCATTAATATCTGACCAATTGTATTGTTGATTTTGTGCGCACCTGTATGGTTGAGGTCTTCTCGTTTTAAATAGATTTTTGTGTTGTATTTTTCACTCAATCTCTTGGCAAAATAGAGTGGGGAAGGTCTGCCGACATAATCCTTAAGTAAGGCATTGAATTCTTTTTGGAATTCTGGCTCTGCCATGACTTTCAAATAATTCTGACGCAGTTCTTCCACATTTGGATAGAGCATTTCTGGGATGTAGGCACCTCCGAACTCTCCGTAATAACCTTTTTCGTTTATGTTGTATGTCATAATACCTCATTCCTGCGAAGGCAGGAATCTCATGATTTTAAGTTCGTATCTATTTTATTAAGTTCTTTCTCAAATCTTTTTATTCTTTCCATATCTTTCAATCCAGCCTCAATTTCAAATTTGCTGTTGACGTCAATGAAGTGGCAATATTGAGATTCTGGTGTTTGGAGGAAGCCTTTGAGATCAGCAACTTCATCCAATCCGATGCCTCCACTTAAAAAGTAAGGTTTTGTCGAAGGATAATTTTTCAGAACTTCCCAATTGAAAGTGTAACCGTTGCCGCCTGGGAATTTGCCTTTGGTGTCGAACAAATAATAATCGCAAACGGATTCATATGGTTGCAATTCAGAAAAGTCAAAATCATCCTTTATACTGAATACTTTGATGATTTTAATTCTACCGTTATTGCGAGCGTAGCGCGGCAGTCTGTTGATTGATGAAGAGATTTCTTCGTCGTTATTCTCCTCGTAATGACGTTTTAATCTGAAACAAAACTCAGCTGATTCTTCACCATGTAATTGGATGTGGTCTAAATTATGAAGGCTAACTTTTTCAAGAATTTCTTCTATTGATGAATCTACAAATACTCCTACTTTTTTAATCGATTTTGGTAAATCTGGAATGACTCCATCAAAAAAGCGTGATGATTTTTCATAGAAAATAAAGCCCAGATAATCTGGATGAAGTGTTGCCACTTCAGCAATATTGTCTTTGTATTTCATTCCACAAATTTTAAGATTCATGATTCTAACTTTTTAATAAACTCTTTTGCACTTTTCCCAGCATCCTCAGTTTTCATAAAATTTTCGCCAATCAAAAAACCTTTGTAACCAAATGGCTGTAATTCTTTAATCACTGCGACGTTGCTGATGCCGCTTTCGGAAACTTTTACAAAATCGTTTGGAATCAAATTGCTTAATCGTTTGCTGATGTCCAAACTGACTTCAAAGGTTTTTAAATTTCTATTGTTCACACCAATCATATCAAGACTTGGCAAGATGGATTTATGTAACTCTTCTTGGTTATGGACTTCCAATAAGACTTCCAGATTGAGGTTTTTTGCCAACTCTGAAAAGGTTTTGATTTCGGCTGTGGTAAGGATTGCTGCAATCAATAAAATGACGTCAGCTCCATGGGCTTTCGCTTCGATGATTTGATATTCGTTGATAATAAATTCTTTTCGCAACAAAGGCAACTCGCAACTTGCTCTAGCAACCAATAAATCATCCAAGGAACCGCCAAAATATTTTCCATCGGTCAATACAGACATTCCACAAACCCCAGCTTTTTCATATCCTTTTGCTACATCAAACACATTCAAATTTTGATTGATGACGGATTTGGATGGCGAGCGTCGTTTGTGTTCCGCGATAATACCTGAATTGCTATTCTTTAATCTGTTGGCCAAAGAAATAGTTTCTCTTCCAAATAAAACCGATTGTTCCAATTGCGATATGGTAATGATGGATTTTTTAAAATCGACCTCTTTGCGTTTGTCTGCTATTATTTTATCAAGTATGTTCATCTTTTTAAATCTACAGTTATACCCTTCAGTCTTGAGTAAGCAAAACTGCATACTGCGACTGCAAACTGAATACTAAATTTTACTCAATTCCACCAGTTTATCAAATTTCTCCTTCGCTTTTCCGCTCAACAAGGATTCTTTTGCCATTTCAAAACTATTTTCAATTCCAAAATTTTTAACTGTATCAATCGCCATAGCTGCATTTGCAAAGACCACATCATTTTGTGCTTCTGTACCATGACCATTCAAGATTTGTATAAAAATTTTAGCAGACGATTCAATCGTGTCTCCGCCATGAATCGCTTCCTGTGATAAAATTTCCAAACCAAATTGTTCAGGAACAATGATAAATTCCATTGAATTTTTAATCACTTTAGCCGGGCCTGTCAGAGAAATCTCATCGTAACCATCTAGAGCATGAATAATTGTATAGTTTTTATCAGTGTTTTGATAGAGATAGCCGTACAATCGCAACAATTCCAAACTAAAAACACCTACCATTTGGTTTTTAGGAAACGCTGGATTTACCATTGGTCCCAACATATTGAAAAAGGTTTTGACACCTAAATCTTTCCGGATAGGTGCGACGTTTTTCATCGCTGGATGAAACAAAGGTGCGTGCATAATGCAAATTCCTGCATCGTCCAAGCTCCGTTTCAAGAAGTCAATATCCGATGTGAATTTAATGCCCAAAAACTCCAAAACATTGGAAGAACCACAGGCAGAGGACACTCCGTAATTGCCATGTTTTGTGACATGGACGCCTGCGCCAGCCGTTACAAAGGACGCCAAAGTAGAAATGTTGAAAGTGTCTTTGCCATCGCCTCCAGTTCCGCATAAATCAATACCGTTGTAATCATCCAGATCGACATGGATGCAAAGTTCCAAAAGCGCATCCCTAAAGCCTTGCAGTTCTTCAATCGTGACGCTTCGCATCATGTAAACGGTCAGGAAAGAGGCAATTTGGCTTTGGTTATAGTCGCCTTTCGAAATGTTGACCAACACTTGCTTAGCTTCTTCGCTTGAGATGCTTTCTTGGTTGATGAGTCTGTTTAGTATTTGTTTCATAGTCTCATTCTTGCGAAGGCAGGAATCTTTTTGTTAATTGTTCAAATTTTAATTGATTGAATACAACATTTAGTTTTTTTTGTAAAAACAAAATTGTCTTTTATTCACGATCCCGAAGTTTCGGGACTGCCTTCGCAGGAATTTGTATCCAATTCTCCAAAATTTTCTTCCCGTCAGGTGTCAATACCGATTCTGGATGGAATTGAACGCCTTTGACATCGTAAACTTTATGTCGCAAAGACATAACCTGACCGTTTTCATCAAAAGAAGTTGCTTCCAAATCGTCTGGTAAATTGGCATCCACCACCCAAGAATGGTAACGTCCGACTTCGATGGTTTTATCTAAATTCTCAAACAAGGTTTCATCTTCCACACAACGTGTCACTTTGGTCGCAACGCCGTGAAAAACCGTTTCCAAATTGACGAGTTTGCCACCAAATACCTCTCCAATGGCTTGTTGTCCAAGGCAAACACCTAATATGCTTTTTGTCGGAGCGTATCTTTTGATGATGTCTTTCAGTAAACCTGCTTCATCAGGAATTCCTGGACCTGGCGAGAGGACGATTTTATCGAAGGCTTGGACTTCGTCTAAATGGAGTTGGTCGTTTCGCTTTACAGTTACTTCACAACCCAAATCTTCCAGATAATGGACAAGATTGTAGGTAAAGCTGTCGTAATTGTCTATGACTAGTATTTTTTTCATAATCTACATTCCTGCGAAGGCAGGAATCTTTTTTTTATTATTCCTATTCCTGCGAAAGCAGGAATCGTATTATTTTTAGTTTAAATATTGAATGATTTAGACACTATACGATTATTTTTTTTTTATAAATTCAAAATTATCTTTTTGTTCATGAGATTCCTGCCTTCGCAGGAATTTAAATATCCTTTGCCATTTCAATCGCTTTTGTGAGCGCACCCAATTTATTATAAACTTCCTGCAACTCATGTTCTGAGTTTGATTTTGAAACCAATCCTGCACCAGCTTGCCAATGAAGTTGATGGTTTTTGCTCAAAAATGTCCGTATCATGATGGCGTGATTGAAATTACCTTCAAAATCCATGAAACCAATTGCTCCTCCATAGTAATCACGACTAGTTTTTTCATATTTTTCTATCAATTGCATGGCTTTGTGTTTAGGTGCTCCACTCAAAGGTCCTGCAGGAAATGTGTCTGCAACCATCTGCATCGTGGTCGTCCCTTTATCTTTTGTTCCCGTGACTTTACTGACCAAATGGATGACATGTGAAAAGAATTGAACCTCTCTGTAATTCTCTACTTTAACGTTGCTGCCATGCCTACTTAAGTCGTTGCGCGCTAGATCTACTAACATGACGTGTTCGGCATTTTCCTTATCATCCACGACTATTTGTTTGGCGAGGTCAGCATCTTTTTCGTCATTTCCGGTGCGTTTAAAAGTGCCTGCAATGGGGTGTATTTCAGCTTTTCCTTTGTTTATGATGAGTTGTGCTTCTGGCGAACTGCCGAAAATCTTGAAATCGCCATAATCAAAATAGAACAGGTAAGGTGATGGATTAATGCTTCGCAAGGCACGATAGACATTGAATTCGTCGCCTTTAAAAGGTTGTGAGAATTTTTTGGACAGCACCAACTGAAACACATCGCCTCGAGCACAATGCTGTTTTGCCAATTCCACATATTGTTTGTACTCTTCATCTGTAAGGTTTGAACTCGTAGCGCCATTTGTTGAAAAATTGAACGCTGCGTAATTTTTTGATTTTATCAATTGAAGAAGATCATCTATATTGTTTTCCGTATCAAAACAATGGGCGAACACGTAAGCTTCATTTTTAAAATGGTTGATGGCAATGATGTTTTGATAGACCGCATAATAAATATCGGGAATATCCTGATGCCCTTCCTTCTTGGAAATCTTAATATCCTCAAAATAGCGAACTGCATCATAAGCAATGTAGCCAAAAATGCCGTTGTTAATGAATTTGAATTCGTTTTCGCTATGTAATTTAAAACGTTTCGTGAATTTATGAATGTGGTCAACCACGTTAGTTTCTGGATTGATGGGATGAATCAGACTGCTGCCATCTGGAAAGGTTTCCATAATCTTTTCATGTTGGACTTTAATGGAAGCGATTGGATTGCAACAGATATATGAGAAGCTATTGTCATTCGCATGATAGTCACTACTTTCCAAAAGTATACTGTTGGGGAATCTATCACGTATTTTTAGGTAAATGCTCACAGGTGTAATTGTGTCTGCGAGGATTTTTTTATGATGGGTGTATAGACTGAATGTTTTCATTGGCCTCTTTCCTAAATCCTCTCTCCAAAATGAGAAAGGACTTTTTTAATTTCGTTAATTAAAAAAGACCTGTCGTGAATGACAGGCCTTTTCGATATTTTATATTTTTAAATATACTATAGGATTAGTTCACGAAGTTTGTGTTTCGAGAATTCCACCAGCAGTTATGATTTAAATTTGTGCTCATATATTTCCCATGAAAATGGGATTCTTTATTTGAGTCAAATATAGAAATGATAATTCAGTTTTCAAACTTTTTGATATGAAAATATAAAAAAATTTCACCTTCATATTGAGCTTGACGAAATGAAAGTGGAAATCTTTTCATTGATTGTCATTGTCAATAAATTATAATTTAGAATTTCAAATTCACATTTAAATCAAATTCGTCGTATATGGCTTTGTCTTTTAGTCCATCAAAGAAACTTGCTGAACCGTATTTGATTTCATATTTTGTTCTGTCGACTTTTAAATCGGCAGTTGCAGAATTATTATCCGACACGACCAAATTGAAAGTGTTTGGAAACGAAATATCTTTGATAGTCAAGTCACCGGTCACTTTATAATTGCCATCTTTTCCTTCTACTTTTGTAATGACAAATGTGGATTTTGGATGTTTTTCAATGCCAAAAAAATCTTCTGATTTTAAATGGCCTGTCAACTTACCATTCATGTCGCCTTCAAGGTCTGTGACTGTCAATGTTGTCATATCCATTGTAAATGAGCCACCAACTAATTGGTTTTTATCATCAAATTTTAAGGTGCCATCTGCCAATTGGATGGTGCCTTCATGATTACCTGTGACTTTATGTCCTTTCCAGATGATTTTACTATTGACGACATCAACTTTTTTTTCTGTGGATACAGAGGCTGTTGCCATTACTACTGCTAAAATGATAGTACTTTTCATAATTTTTTGTTTTTGTTTAAATATTAAATTGTTTTAAAGAGTTCTTTTTTAGATTTTCTAACTTTTTTATAATGTTGTGTTTCGTCATCTTCCGATCGGTAACCGATTGTCGCAACGACAGCTGCATTAAGATTTTCTGAGGTTAGGTTCAATATGTCATTATACTTTTCTGTATCAAATCCTTCCATTGGACATGCATCAATTTTTAAATCTGCTGCTGCAGAGAGCAAATTTCCTAGGGCGATGTATGTTTGTTTTGCTGTCCAGGCACCTTTAATGGTTTTTGTCAATGGATTTAAGGTAGATTTCATAAAATCAGCATATCCTTTTAAATTTCCAGTGTCAATATTACGTGTAATTCCAACATTGGCAATGTAATTGTCCACTAGTGTTTCATCGAAATCAGTCATATTTGCAAACACTACAACTTGAGAGGCATCAGTAATTTGAGATTGACCCCAAGATGCTTCGTGTAATTTTTTTCTTGTTTCCTCATCTTCGATGATTAAAACTTTATAGGGTTGTAGACCATAAGATGAAGCTGATAATTGAACGGCTTCTTTCAGTTTTTCTAAATCTTCTGACGGAATTTTTCTTGTGCTATCAAATTTTTTTGTAGCATATCTCCAGTTTAAATTGTCAATATAGGTTTCCATGATTTATTAAAATTATATAGTATTATTTCAGTCTATTTTAATCCCTTAATTTGCTTATTAAATAGTTTAAAGTTTCAAGTTCATTTATAGAAAGTTTTGAAGTGACGTCTATTTCTGTTTTTTCAACGATTGGGTCAATATCCTTTAGCACCTCTAAACCACTGTTAGTAATGAATATTTCAACTTTTCTTCTATTGTTTGCGCATGTAAAACGTTCTACAAAACCCTTCAAAATTAATTTATCCACTAATCTTGTGGTGTTACTCATCTTGCTGATCATTCGATCTTGAATATCTTGAAGGTTTGCAGGATTTCCCTTTTGACCTCTCAAAATTCTTAATACATTAAATTGTTCTATAGAAATATCAAAGGGTTTCAAAACGGATGTCATAATATCTCTCATACAAATACTTGAATAGGTAATATTCAGAACCGTTTTTTTGGATAAGGATAATTTTACTTTTGTTTTTAGGACGTCTTCTAACTCTTTCATATACAACAATTGTATATACAAATGTAATATAAATTTTGAGTTTCCTTAAAAACCAGTATATAAACTTTTGTTAAAAATTAAAAGGCATTGGAATGGATGTCTAAATTTATGACATGCGAAATTTGGTTTTTATACTATTTATAATCATGGGATCTTGTAAGGAGGAGGCCAAATCGGATGTTGCTTCTTATTCAGGGGGAAAAGACCTAAAATTAGTACCAAAATTAGAAGTCCTTGACTTTAAAGGCTTGCAGAAATATCTGACCACTACATCTGATACCACTTATGTAGTTAATTTTTGGGCTACATGGTGTGCGCCCTGTGTGAAAGAGTTACCTACTTTCGAGCAATTATACTCCAATTTTTCTGATAAAAAGGTGAAAGTTATTTTGGTAAGTCTCGATTTTCCTAGAAAATATGATTCTAATCTTAAACCTTTCATAGAAGAACATCGATTAAAAGCAAAAGTTATTGCCTTGAACGATCCAGATTCCAATTCATGGATTCCAAAAATAAGTGAAGACTGGTCTGGCACAATTCCTGCTACTCTAATATATAATAAAGACAAACGTCAGTTTTATGAGCAATCATTTACATACGTCGAACTTAAAAATCAAGTCAAACAATTCCTAAAATAATAATTATGTATACCTTAAAAACATTTATTGCTGTTGTTGCCATTATGGTTGGTTCAGTATTTACGTCAACATCCCCTGGTTATAAGGTTGGAGATTTGGCAACAGATTTTAGTTTGAAAAACATAAATGGCGACATGGTCTCCTTGGCGAATTTTAATGATGCCAAAGGCTTTATTGTCATTTTCACTTGTAACACTTGTCCTTATGCGGTGTCTTATGAAAATAGAATTGAAGATCTGAACAAAAAATATGCTTCCAAAGGTTACCCTGTGATAGCTATAATGCCCAACAATCCGGATATTCAGAAAGGAAATTCAATGGATGCCATGAAAGCTCGGGCAAAAGCAAAAGGATTTACCTTCCCATATTTGATGGATGAAGGGCAAAAGATTTATCCTCAATATGGTGCCACAAAAACCCCCCACGTTTATATTCTCCAGAAGACCGCAAAAGGAAATCAAGTAAAATATATTGGTGCCATTGATGACAACTATCAGGATGCCTCTGCTGTTAAAA
>JBDSFP010000426.1:0-3040 GCA_039919415.1 Aquaticitalea sp.
TCGTAAAATTTCATCCAAAGTATGAATCCAAAAAAGAACAGATTTTGGGATTCATTTCAGATTTCGAAGGAGGAGGAAACGATGTGTTGAATGGCGATAGAAATGTCATCAAAAGTTTCAGTCTTGATGGAGAACAAATCAATATCAAATCTTTCAAAAAACCCAATGCCTTTAATTCTTTTGTTTATAAATTCATTCGAAAATCAAAGGCGAAACGTTCTTTTGAATATGCTCTAAAATTACTTGAGGCTGATATTTTAACACCATTCCCAATAGCTTATGTTGAAGTATTTTCCACTTCAGGACTTAAGAACAGCTATTATGTGAGCCAACACATCGCTTATGATTTTGATTTCCGGGAATTGATCCATCAACCCAAATTTCCAGATCGTGTCAATATTTTACAGCAATTCACGGAATTCACATATAAACTTCACGAAAACAAAATCAATTTTTTTGACCATTCTCCTGGAAATACATTAATTGTGAAGAGAGGGAACGAGGAATATGATTTTTACCTGATTGATTTAAATAGAATGTCTTTTCGATCCATGAATTTTGAAAAGCGCATGCACAATTTTAGACGTCTGTGGCTTTCAAAAACGATGATAAAAATAATGGCAGATACCTATTCTAAATTATATCACAAAGGCTATTATGAAACCTACGAATTGATCTTAAAACACAGTAAGGACTTTCAACGGAAAATAGATCGGAAAAAAATAAGAAGGGCAGGACGGAAGCTGAAAATTTAGTTTACAGTCGCAGTCACAGTTTTCAGATGATGTTGTTTAGAACAATTTCAAGATAGAATAGAATAAGAAATTCAGTTTTATAACTTTAAACTGCGACTGCGACTGCGACTGCGACTGAAAACTTATTAAACCGCTACATTATACTCTCGGAGCGCATCATTAAGGGATGTCTTTTTATTTGTGCTTTCCTTACGTGTTCCTATGATTAAAGCACAAGGCACTTGGTATTCGCCGGCAGGGAATTTTTTAGTATAGCTTCCTGGAATTACAACGGAACGTGAAGGAACCAATCCTTTCATTTCCTTTGGTTTATCGCCTGTAACATCAATAATTTTAGTGGAAGCGGTCAAAACCACATTCGCTCCAAGAACTGCTTCTCTTTCCACTCGGACACCTTCAACCACAATACAACGGCTTCCAATAAAAGCGTTGTCTTCTATGATTACTGGAGACGCTTGCAATGGCTCCAAAACACCTCCAATACCAACGCCACCAGATAAATGTACATTTTTGCCAATCTGCGCACAACTTCCAACCGTTGCCCAAGTATCCACCATCGTACCTTCATCCACATAGGCCCCAATATTCACATAGCTTGGCATTAAAATGACACCACTTGAAATATATGCGCCATGACGTGCGACTGCATTTGGCACTACCCGAATTCCTTTACTGGCATAATCCCGTTTCAATGGGATTTTATCATGATATTCAAAAATACCAGCTTCCCACGTTTCCATTTTTTGGATTGGAAAATACAGGACCACCGCTTTTTTGACCCATTCGTTTACTTGCCAGCCTTTGTCTGTTGGTTCGGCGACCCGCAAGGTTCCAGCATCCAATAAATCGATAACACTTCTAATGCTTTCTATGGTCACTTGATTGGTCAAAAGGGAACGGTCTTCCCAGGCATTTTCTATGATTTGGATGAGTTGTTTCATGTGTTGTTTTCAGTTTTTACAAAGATAGGTCTATAATTGAATTATTTAAATTGAACGTTCCAAAAATATGTCAGCGTTTATATTAATTCTAACTTTACAGAGAATTGAGAATTGTAAAAATGAGATTCCCACTTTTGTGGAAAGTATTATGGCAAGATTATTGGCAATCGATTATGGAAACAAGCGTACAGGCATCGCAATTACGGATGAACTTCAGATCATTGCATCTGGTTTGACGACTGTGGATACCAAAGAATTGTTGCCATTTCTCAAAGCTTATTGTTCAAAAGAAAATGTGGAAATGTTTGTCATCGGCGAACCTAAACAGATGAACAACGAAGTGTCTGAAAGTGAAGCTGCAATTCTTCCTTTTATTGAAAAATTAAAAAAATCAATTCCAAAAATTCCGATTGTGAGGGTGGATGAGCGTTTTACTTCAAAAATGGCATTCCAAACCATGATAGATAGCGGTCTAACAAAAGGCCAACGCCGAAATAAAGCTTTGGTGGACGAAATTAGTGCTACCATCATTCTTCAGAGTTATATGGCTTCGAAGAGGTAATTTCGCAACATTTTTACTGGAATAATCCAAAATCCTTGTAAGATTTGTATTTTTGCAACTGTAAATTTCACATAATATGATTTTACCGATTGTCGCTTATGGCGATGCTGTGTTAAGAAAAAAGGCAGAAGCTATTTCCAAGGACTATTCCAAATTGGATGAGCTGATAACGAATATGTACGAAACCATGTATGGTGCATTTGGCGTTGGATTGGCTGCTCCACAAGTTGGTCTTCCGATCAGAATGTTCATGGTAGATACAACTCCATTTTCTGAAGATGACGATTTTACGCCTGAAGAACAAGAGGAATTTAAAAACTTCAAAAAGACATTTATCAATGCCAAAATTTTGGAAGAGTCTGGCGACGAATGGCCTTTTAATGAAGGTTGTTTGAGCATTCCGGAGATTCGAGAAGATGTATTCAGAAAGCCTGTCGTTACCGTTCAATACGATGACGAAAATTTTGTGACACGAACAGAAAAATTTGAAGGGCTGATTGCACGTGTCATTCAACATGAATATGACCATATCGAAGGCATTTTGTTTACAGATAAATTGTCTGCCTTGAAAAAACGTTTGATCAAAGCAAGATTGGTAAATATTTCCAAAGGAAAAATCGACGTTGATTACAAGATGCGCTTTCCAGATCAAAAAAAGAAACGTTAAAGATTCATTTCAAATAAAGCATTCTTATATATTTGCTCACTTCAAACAAGAAAAAATTTATGAGTTTAGATAAAATCCTATCCATTTCCGGAAAACCAGGTCTTTATAAAGTGGT
>JBDSFP010000421.1:0-4012 GCA_039919415.1 Aquaticitalea sp.
CTTTTTGATACAGGTAGTTGGATAAAGAAAGTGGATTACAGCGGCTTCGCAATTGGCTACGGTATCGAAACGTTTTTGGGCCCTTTGGAGGCGAAATACAGCTATTCGCCTGAACTCAATAAAAGCTTGTGGTTTTTTAATATTGGGTTTTGGTTTTAAAAAATTTCTTCGCCTGCCTGTCATCAGGCATGAAAGCTGTCCCGAAATTTTGGGATTTTTCTTATCTCAAAAATTTCCCGATAATTGCATGGTTTTTTTGGACCGGTTTAATCTCCCATATACATTTTCTTATTGACAGACTCGACCTTTGAACCTCATTTTTTTTTATTTTAATGACGTATGATATGGAAGAACCATCTTTCCAAAAAAAAAACGATAAAAGAGATAGATCTGCTCAGGAATAAGTTAGCAAAATTGTATCTTTATATACTTAATGTTAAAATGTTCCAATCAAATTCGAACTTTTAATATCGAACTTTAAACTTTTAAAAATGCCATTTTATCATAAACTTGGAAAAATTCCTCCCAAACGACACACTCAATTCCGGAAACCAGATGGCTCCTTATATGCTGAGCAATTGTTTGGGACCATTGGTTTTGAAGGGATGTACACCAATTCGTATCACGAACAAAGGCCAACACAGGTCAAGAAGATACAAAAGCAATATAGTGTTGCGCCAAAAATCGCCAAAGCTAACCATATTCAATCCTATCGATTCAAAGGGTTTCAAGTGAAACCTGAAAATGATTATTTGGACAGTAGAAAAACCATACTGACCAATTCAGATTGTAGCATCATTTTGGCGGCACCAAGGCAATCCATGAAAGACTATTTCTATAAAAATACCGATGCCGATGAATTGATTTTCGTCCATAAAGGTACTGGTAAATTGAGAACCCATCTCGGAAATCTCGATTTTAAATATGGCGATTATTTATTGATTCCTAGAGGTATCATCTACAAAATGGATTTTGACACCGAAGACAATCGGATGTTTATTGTAGAATCTCGAAGACCCATTTACACCCCAAAAAAATACAGGAATTGGTTCGGTCAGTTATTGGAACATTCACCCTATTGCGAACGCGATATAAGAAAACCACAAGAACTGGAAACGCATAACGAAACTGGCGATTTCCTCATCAAGGTAAAAAAACAGGATGATATCTTTGAGATGATTTACGCCTCACATCCGTTTGATGTGGTTGGTTACGATGGTTGCAACTATCCCTATGCGTTCTCCATCCACGATTTTGAACCGATTACGGGACGTATCCACCAACCGCCACCAGTCCAACAAACTTTTGAGACGGATGCTTTTGTAGTGTGCAGTTTTGTCCCACGTTTGTACGATTATCATCCCTTGAGCATTCCTGCTCCTTACAACCACAGCAATATCGATAGTGATGAGGTATTGTACTATGTCGATGGCGATTTTATGAGCCGAAATGATGTTGAGGCTGGACATATTTCATTGCATCCCGCAGGCATTCCTCACGGGCCACATCCGGGAGCAACCGAACGCAGTATCGGAAAAACAAAAACCGATGAATTGGCCGTTATGGTTGATACATTCAAACCATTGAAAGTCACAGAAGACGCATTAAAAATAGCCGATGAAGATTATTTTAAATCGTGGCTAGAAAAATAGAATAGAGAAAAAAAAAAACAGAAAAGAGAGCGCGTTGCATAAAATCTAAATTCTGTTGTAAAATAGTAAATAAGATAAATTTAAAAAGAAATAGCAGGATTAAGAACAAATGACAATTTCCAAAATCTCTTTTCTTTTTTCTTTCATCTAATAAATAAATTATGAATAAAGACATACAATCAGTCGATTACGGATTAGAGAAAATTTTTGAAGGCGCACAAGACTTTTTGCCTCTTCTTGGAACAGATTATGTAGAATTTTACGTAGGCAATGCGAAACAAGCCGCGCACTTTTATAAAACAGCATTCGGATTTCAATCCTATGCCTACAAGGGCTTGGAAACTGGCTCCAGAGATGAAGTGAGTTATGTTCTGAAACAGGACAAAATTCGATTGGTATTGACATCACCACTAAATAGCAAATCAAAAATCAACGACCATATAGTCAAACATGGCGATGGTGTAAAAGTCATTGCACTTTGGGTCGACGATGCAAAAAGCGCCTACGAAGAGACCACCAAACGCGGTGCAAAATCCTACATGGAGCCAAAAGTTGAAACTGACGAATACGGAGAAGTGGTTAGGGCAGGAATCTACACCTATGGCGAAACTGTCCATATGTTTGTTGAGCGCAAAAATTACAAAGGTCAATTCATGCCAGGTTTTCGAGAATGGAAATCAGACTACAATCCAGAACCAGTTGGCCTGAAATTCATCGACCACATGGTGGGAAATGTCGGCTGGGGACAAATGAACACTTGGGTCAAATGGTACGAAGACGTCATGGGATTTGTAAACTTCTTATCTTTTGATGACAAACAAATTCACACAGAATATTCGGCTTTGATGAGCAAGGTAATGAGCAATGGAAATGGTCGCATCAAGTTCCCGATTAATGAACCTGCGAAAGGAAAAAAGAAATCTCAAATTGAGGAATATTTGGATTTTTACGAAGATTCAGGAGTTCAGCATTTAGCAGTTGCCACCGACGATATTATCGCAACCGTTACAAAATTAAGGTCAAACGGCGTTGAATTCTTATCTACACCTCCAGAAATTTATTATCATGCTGTGCCACAACGATTGCATAATCAAAATCACGAATTGAAAGAAGATATAGAGATTTTGCAAAGTCTCGGAATTATGATTGATGCGGATGAAGATGGCTATTTACTTCAGATTTTTACAAAACCTTTAGAAGATAGACCAACCTTGTTTTTTGAAATCATCCAACGGATGGGAGCCAAAGGTTTCGGTGCCGGAAATTTTAAAGCCTTATTTGAATCCATTGAGAGGGAACAGGAAAAAAGAGGCACTTTATAGTTCAGGAGAAAAAAAAATCAATATCGTGGAAGGCGACATAAAAATGGCGCATCAATATAGGATTGACAGTGTTTTTCAATATATCGATAAGCATCTGGATTCGGAACTTACCCTAAATACAATTTCGAATATTGCCTTTTTATCACCTTTTCATTTTCATAGAATATTTAAAACTATTACAAATGAAACGGTGAACAATTATGTCACAAGAAAGAGAATCGAAAAATCAGCATCCGACTTGGTACACAAAAATTTGGGTGTCGCAGAGATTTCCCTAAAATATGGTTTCAATAGCAATTCTACCTTTACAAGAACATTTAAAAAATACTACGGCATAAGCCCAACAGAGTTTAAAAAACAAAACCCTCAAAAATTTAGCAAGATTCGTCAACTCAAAAGCAAGAATGGTCAAGCATATCCTGATCAGCAATCTTACATTTGCATCATTAATAACCTCAAAAATTGGATAATAATGAATGCAAACATTCAAATCAAGGAAATGCCAAAAATGGAGTTGGCGTACGTTTCAAGTGTTGGACATCAAAACATTGAAACAGCATATAAAAATTTGATGCGATGGGCAATCCCAAAGGGATTAATTAACGAGCAATCAAAAATGGTTACAATTTATCACGACAGCTTTAAAGTTACGGAAGCGGATAAAGTAAGAATGAGTGCCTGCCTTGTTCTTCATGAACCGATTAAAAGGAATGGGGAAATGAATATGACATCTATCGAAAAGGGTAAATTCATTGTTGGACATTTTGAAATTGGAGTTCACGAATTTGAAAAATCATGGACTGGTCTATTCCTCTGGATGCATGATAATGGATATAAAAAATCCGACAGTAATCCCTTTGAACTATATCACAACAATTTCAATGAGCATCCAGAACGAAAAGCCATCGTTGACTTCTGCATACCCATTGAATAAAAATTGTCACTGTATTTTGGACCCGGTGACTGATTCTTTAAGCGACCTGTATTATGCAATGCCGAAATAATCGGTCTTATATCTGTTTTCCAAAATTAAACAAT
>JBDSFP010000441.1:0-9766 GCA_039919415.1 Aquaticitalea sp.
GCGGAAGGTTTTGAAGCCGGTGGTCACAATGGACGAGAGGAAACAACCACTTTAGCACTGATTCCAATGGTGCGTGAGCAGTTAAAAATTCCGTTAATTGCTGCTGGTGGAATTGCAACTGGACAAGCTATGTTGGCCACCATGATTTTGGGAGCCGATGGTGTGCAAATTGGAAGTCGATTTGTGGCAAGTGAAGAAGCATCGTCGCATACAAATTTTAAAAATTTAGTAGTCAGTTGCAAAGAAGGAGACACGCATTTGACCTTAAAGGAGTTGGCACCTGTGCGACTGATAAAGAATAAATTCTACAACGAACTTCAAGAGCTTTATAAAAAAGGAGCATCTGCTGACGATTTAAAAATTCATTTGGGTAGGGCAAGGGCCAAAAGTGGTATGTTTGAAGGCGATTTGGAGAATGGCGAATTGGAAATCGGCCAGATCTCTGGATTGATCCACGACATAAAACCGGTTGCCAAAATTGTAGAAGACTTATTGTTGGAATTTGAAAAAGCAAAGAAAGAGGTTTATGATTTTTCGTGGTAAAATAAAACTCAACCCGACCAATTTCAAAAACTAAAAAACAAAAGAGGGAAAATTTTTCCCTCTTTTTAGTTTGAAACTTTTTAACAACAAATTTTTAAATCCCTCTAAAATAATAGCTAAAATGTTTCTAAATACTATCATCTGGACAGCCTGGCAAGAACCATAAGCATAACATCCCATAGTATCTGCTGTAAAAATAAAGTATTGATTTATATATTTAGTCTGCATTGCTTTCAACTTATCAACAACCAACTCTTATAAAATTATAAAAATCAGCGGTTTGAATTCGGCGAATTCAAAATATGAAGATAATTCTATTATATGGAATCGCAAAAAACTACCTTTGCAACCTTTATAATTTACACGTGGTTTTATCCGATTATACCAAAGAATTCAAGCGTAATCTTCAACTTGCAACTCCTGTGATGTTGGGAATGTTGGGACATACTTTTGTTGGCCTTGTCGATAACATCATGGTGGGTCAGTTGGGTTCGGCTGAACTGGCCGCTGTTTCGTTGGGAAACAGCTTTATTTTTGTCGCCATGTCCTTAGGAATCGGGTTTTCAACAGCCATCACACCTTTGGTCGCTGAAGCCGATTCTGAAAGAAATTTTGAAAAAGGAAAATCTTCCTTCAAACATGGACTTTTTCTGTGTACTGTTTTAAGTATTTTATTGTTTTTGACATTACTCTTGGCGAAACCCTTGATGTATGTCATGGACCAACCTGAAGAAGTCGTTGCTCTAGCCATTCCTTATTTGGATTTGGTTGGCTTTTCATTGATTCCATTGATTATCTTTCAGGGTTTCAAACAATTCAGTGATGGGCTGTCTTTAGTAAAATATCCAATGTATGCCACTATTTTGGCGAATGTCTTGAACGTATTTTTTAACTACATCTTAATATTTGGAAAACTTGGATTTCCTTCAATGGGTATCGTGGGCGCAGCTTGGGGAACCTTGATTTCAAGAATTGGAATGCTGATTTTCCTGTGGTGGTTATTGAAATTGAGAACAAAGTCCAAAGCATATGTCACGCACATCAAGATTTTGGATTTGAGCAAATCGATGCTAAAAAAAGTATTGAGCCAAGGGTTTCCAAGTGCCATGCAGATGTTTTTTGAAGTGCTGATTTTTACCGCAGCCATTTGGTTAAGCGGGACCTTGGGAAAAAATCCACAAGCCGCCAATCAGATAGCTTTAAATCTATCTTCCATGACTTTCATGGTGGCAACTGGTTTGAGCGTAGCAGGAATGATACGGGTTGGAAACCAAAAAGGACTTCAAAATTTCAAGGAATTGCGGCGAATTGCCCATTCCATATTTCTTCTGGGAATTATTTTCGCCAGTATTTTCGCCATTATGTTTCTGCTATTGCATAATGTATTTCCAAAAATTTATGTCAATATGGATGATCCAATGAATGCCATTGACAATGCGGAAGTGATTAGCATTGCTTCGACCTTATTGATTGCAGCTGCTATATTTCAAATCAGCGATAGTATGCAAGTGGTAGCTTTAGGTGCATTGCGAGGCTTACAGGATGTAAAAATTCCAACGATCATTACCTTTGTGGCATATTGGGGAATCGGGTTTCCCATCAGTTATTTTTGTGGAAAAGAGGCCGTTTTGGGAAGCCTTGGAATTTGGCTCGGACTACTTGCAGGATTGACAAGTGCTGCGATTATGTTGTATATTCGGTTTAATTATTTGACCAAAAAATTGATAAAGTTTGAAGTGCCTAAAATTTGAAAAGGCCCGAAGAACTTAATGTTTGGTTTGAATATAATTTTACGATAATCAATAATGTTAGGCACTTCAAGTTCTTTATAACATTAAACTTAAAGATAACTCAGTGTACTTTAAGTACTTTATATTATGTAACTTAAAAAAAACTTTAGAATCTTTAAATACTTTCAAACTTAAATCTTAAAAAAAAATGGAACTACCAAAATTCATACTGGGGGACAATACCGATTTCCCGGATGCTATTTATATCATTCACACAGAATTTCCTCGATTTATTCTCAATTTAGAGAATGATGATGTAGAATGGTTAGAAGAATTTGACGAACATGACGAAAAGGAAATCGAGTCGGAAACGGAAAATCTAATCCAATTGGCAACCGATTTTTACGATAGGGAAATCGCAAGATACAATGAATGATGATTGACCAAATCCTTCAGTACGATACCGATTTATTCATCTATCTCAATAGTTTGGGTTCCACCACTTGGGATCCATTTTGGTTGGCATACACTTCAAAATTCATTTGGATTCCGTTTTATGCGTTATTGTTATACCTAATTTTTAGGGTGATAGGTAAAAAACCAATGCTCATTACCATTGTGGTCATTGCTTTGATGATTTTGGTAACCGATCAAATTACCAATTTGTTTAAGCATAATCTGCATCGTTTGCGTCCTTGTCATTTGGCACAGCTCATTGAAAAGATGCGATTGGTACGCTCTGGATGTGGTGGACAGTACGGATTTTTTTCGGGGCATGCTTCCAATACCATGGCGGCTGCAGTATTCATCGGTTTGACGCTAAAAAACAGATTCAAGTATATTCTGTATTTTCTGATTGTTTGGGCATTTTTAATGGCCTATAGTCGCGTGTATGTTGGTGTTCACTATCCTTTGGATATAACCATTGGAATGCTGTTTGGAGCACTTTCGGGAGGTGCTTTTTATAAGCTGAATCTATTTCTCATAAAAAAAATTCTTAAAGGCGAGTAAGAATATAAAAGTCATTTAGCAGTCTGTCGTTATAGCGTTTGGAGTCCGGAGAGAAGGTATTCAAATCAACACGGTCCACTTTTTGAATATCGTATTTGGTTTGTAAATACGTCCAATCTTCAGCACTAATGCCATTTGCCAAGAGTCCGAATTGTGCTTCTTTTGGAAATTTATAACTCCCTTCTTCCAATTTCAACGGAGGAATTTTGTCACCATATTGCCAAATAAGTTCGGGCGCAAGATAATTGAATCCATAGACTTTGAGGTTTTTGGTATCCAACTCCGTAATCGGTCTATTGTAAGTGCTGATTGCTGGTTTTAGAATTGGTAGCGCAAAAGCGAAAATCACCACAAAGAATGCAACCGTCCAGATAAATGTCTGTTGTATGTTTTTCTTCTTTAATTCGAGAAGAATCAATAGTCCCAAGCAAACTGTTATTACGGAAGTAGTAATAAAAATGATCCCTCTATCGGATAAGTTACCTTCCGTAAAAATATATATCGCGACAGGAAAAGCAATCGCAATCAATGCAATCAAACCAAAATTGAAATATACTGGATTGGTTTCTTTTTTGCTTTTGATATCTTTGAATTGTCTGATGAGATAATCGATATAAAATCCCGTATTAATAGCCAAAGGAATCAAAACAGGCATCAAATACCTCGATTTTTTCTCTGGAATGACGGACAATAAAACGACTGCCAAAAGTGTCCAAAGCAAACTGAATTGATAGGCTTTCAGATTTGAAACCCTACTTTTTAAATACGGATACAACAAACTTATAAATGCAGGAATGGTCCATATACCGGTCTGTGTAAAGAAGCTCCAATAATAATACAAAGGTTTGGTGTTGTAACTATGCCAATTGTTTGCTTCCTTGGAGGCTATGGCTTGAAAGGTTAAAGGATCCGCCAGTCGCACATACACAAACCACCAACCACCAACAATGAGCGCCAAAACTAGACAGCCCAAAACAGGAAGCCATTTCGCTTTAAAATCTTTGAATCGAAATATAAACCCATACGCCAAAAGAAATGGAAAAAGCAACGCGTAAATGGAAATCGGCCCTTTGCACAATATGGAACAGCCTATGAAAATTCCTGATAAAACGGCGTGTTTTCCAAACGTATTTTCATCTTGAAACAAATGAAACAGATGATAAATCGCAATCAGCATAAAGCCATGCGTAAAAATATCCCAAGGTGCTTCGAGTGTGATGCCTATGACGTAGAATGAGGTAATGACAATCAGTGCATTGATGAAACTGTGTTTTACTTCCGACAGTAATTTTTTGGACAATAAAAAAGTGAAAATTCCAATGATGGCAATAAAAATAATTGCCGGAAACCGAAGTGCCGCCAAACTTTTCAACCCAAAAACCAATCCAAATAAAGCGGTAATCCAAGTGGGCAATGGCGGTTTTTCGTAGCGTGCCTCTCCATTCATGGTCGTCAATAGCCAATTGCCATCGGTAATCATTTCCCTGGCAGTGATGAAATTACGAGCTTCCATAACGCTCACTGGAACACTGTCAATACTGAAAATCAACATTCCAACAACGATAATACTTAACCATAAAACCGGTTTACGAATGAGTACCTTTAGCATTATCTCTGTGGATTAAAATCAGGTTTCTGGCATAAATGATGCTTCCAAGTCCGTGGCCTACAAGCAATACGGGATCGTTTCTAAAAATGGCGTAAGTCAAAATAAGAAGTGCGCCGACTAGGCTCAACAACCAAAATCCGAAAGGCAGTGACGACTCTTTTTTATGCTCAGAATACAACCATTGATATATAAATCGGAAGGTAAAAATGACCTGTGAGACAATTCCGAGAACAAGCAACCCAAAAGGAATGTCTTCATTTTCGAATAAAATATTGACATCGATTTTATTGTTATTGAAGTAGTAAAAAACTATCAACGTAGGGACCAGTAATAAAATCCATTGAACAACTTTCGGAATTTTCCGCCATTCTCCTTGTAACTGTAAATTGCGTATGTAAATAAAATAAGTCAAACTCTGACCTAACATAATGGCAAAATCCTGCCGTAAATAACCGTAAATAAACAATAAAAACGATGCTACCAAGCTCAAGGACCAGAAAGTGGCAGGTGTGATTACTTTTTTCTGCTTTTCTGAAGCTACCCATTGGATTACGAGCCGCGACGAAAATAGCAACTGTGCAATAAATCCGACGCTATATATTATCCAATCATTCATTCGCTTTTTTTACTAATGGTATAATCGATATATTTTTTTTTCATCCATAAATAAGCAAAACAATCCATCAAAGGACCCAACAATCGATTCCAAAGACCGAATTTGGCAGTGCCTGCAATACGCGGAAAATGTTGCACAGGAATTTGGATGACCTTTCCTTTTTGGAGCAGTATCATCGCTGGTAAAAAACGATGAAGCCCCTTGAACATGGGAATGCGTTTAGCAAAATCGGTTTTGATGACTTTAAGTGGGCAGCCAGTATCGTCCATGCCATCGTGCGTAAAAGCACGCCTAATGCTGTTGGCAATTGTGGAAGACATATTTTTAACAAATGAATCCTTTCTGTTTGAGCGAACACCAGTGACCAAATCGTAGTCGTCAATATGGTCGAGCAACAAATTGAAATCCTCAGGTGCTGTTTGCAAATCGGAATCGATATAACCTACCAATTCGGTGTCTGTGTAATCAAAACCCGCTTTGATGGCAGCACTCAAACCTCTGTTATTTTCAAAACAGATGTATTTAAAAGCTTCATTTCTATTACATATACTTTCAATCAATTCCTGACTTTTGTCTTTGGAGCCATCATTCACAAATAGGATTTTAGTGGGGATTTTTGCGATTGTTATAAAGTTAAGAAGCTCTTTTTCAACACGTTCCAAGTTGTCTTCTTCGTCATAAACTGGCACAATCACGGTAAACCTATAGGTCATTGGAACATGGTTAGTTGGTGCAAAAATATTGATTTTTGGGTTATAGCATTACATATGTTGATTTATTCTGTAAAAAAGATGTTAACTTGCACATTATTTTAATAAAAAACATACTTTCATGAAGATATTGGTTACAGGTGCAGCAGGTTTTATAGGTTCCCATACGGCGGAAAGATTAAAGAGTTTAGGCCATGAGGTGGTAGGTGTAGATAATTTTTCGCCCTATTACAAGGTGGAATTGAAAGAGCTAAATGCAAAAGCCCTTTTGGAGGAAGGAATCTCCATAATCCGTCATGACTTAAGGGAAGAGGAATTGTTCCGAGTGTTGCCGATAGACGTGGATTATATCTTCCATTTTGCGGCGCAACCTGGTATTTCCTCTACCTCGACTTTTGAGGATTATTTCAGCAATAATATCATTGCCACTAAAAATTTGGTGGATTATGCCATGGCTTGCAAACAATTGAAATTATTTGTCAATATTGGCACCTCTTCCATTTATGGATTGGAAGCAACCTTTCCAGAGGAATTTGCCCCAAAACCAGCTTCGCATTATGGCGTAACGAAATTAGCTGCAGAACAAATGGTGCTTCAAAAGAGTCGGGAAATGCAATTCAAATCCTGTTCCTTACGACTGTATTCGGTAATTGGCCCAAGGGAACGTCCTGAAAAAATGTATACCAAATTGATAGATTTGGGTTTGAAGGATGAAGCCTTTCCGTTGTTTGAAGGAAGTGACACGCATTTGAGAAGTTTTACCTATGTTGGCGATATTGTGGATGGCGCGGTCAGTGTGATTGGAAAAGAGGATTTGGTCGATGGCGAGATTTTCAATCTTGGCACAGAAGTGGAACATACCACACAAGATGGAATTGATGCCGTAGAAAAAGTGCTAGGCAAAAAAATAGAGGTAAAGATTATTCCTAAACGTGCAGGAGACCAATTGCGGACTAAAGCCAATATCGATAAAGCTCGTCGATTGTTAAAGTATAATCCAACAACCACCTTATTGGAAGGAGTAAAAGCTCAAGTAATGTGGTATAAATCTAATTTCTCCTAGCATAAAAAAGTGATTGTTACTTACACTTTTTCTTTTCTTTTTCAAAGTTGGATTAAGCTATTGTTTCATTTTCTTTGAATGGTTTTAGTGTCAGATACACGACAGAAGCAATTATTATAATAAAAAAGACAACATTTATTGTGGTTATTGAAATCCCCAATCCGCCGTCTTTTGGAGATTGAATAAATAAATCTCCCAACGAAGCACCGATCGGTCTTGTAACTATAAATGCTATCCAGAATGCCCAAACAGCATTTATGATTTTTGTATAATATAAAAGTCCTGCTGCAATGAAAATAGCACCAAAAATCAGTAATGAGTACAAATAACCTACATTCAAATATTCCGAAACAGTGTCCCCAACTCCTGTGCCCAAAGCGAACGTGGTTAAAACAATGATCCAATAGAATCTTTCTCTTGCATCATTATTGATAGAATGGATTGAAAGTGTTTTTTCCCGTTTATACCAGAAAGCAAATACAATTACCATTGCAATTGCAAAAATCACGTCTAAAATAAGAAGCGATACTCCCAGATTATCAACCAAAAAATCAGTTATTAGAGTTCCTTCAATACTCATCATCACAATGAGAAGCCAATACGAAGGAGGATAATATTTTTTCTGTCTAAAATTCCAAATAACTACTATTAGGGTAAGTACTCCCATTAAAATAGCCGTCATTGGCAAACCAAGTTTTAAATTAACCGCAATGTAATCTGCTGCCGTCTCTCCCACAGTTGTGGAAAGTATTTTAATAACCCAAAATAATATCCCTAATTTCGCTACTCTATTTAATGATTCTTCATTCATGGCTTAATTGTTTTTAATGACTGTATTATTTAGACAACTGGATAGTTAATCTTTTAAATTTTAATACTATAAAGGTCGTGAAAGATTCTAAAGCAATATTAAAGCGAAAAAAAATCAACATATTCAGATTTTCTTAAGAATTGAATTGTAAACTTGGGCTCTATAATAAATATTTGATATACACGAGTCATTCAACCTTGCTATAAGGATTTTGATGTCTTTAGGAACCACCTGTAAATGGAAGATAATCTTGAGTTAGACAGTAGGGTTGTGAATAATTTTAGGAACGTAAAATTATGGTGGCTGATTCCTCCTTTTTTACTGTTGATTTTATTTTTTCTATATTTTTCCTTTTCTGAAGGAACTAACTTTGTGGATGATTATGCTGGGAGTCAAAAAAACTTATTTTTCTTTCTCAATGGTAAATTATCCGAATATCCCAATTTTCAGATTAACGTAACCCAATTAGGCGATGCATTAATATTTTTTCCATTGCTGATTATTTTTCTTTATTATGCACCTAAACTTTGGCAGGCTTTATTGACATCTTCAATAATTTCGTTATTGGTATCGGCTGCATGTAAAAGGATTTTTGATGTACCAAGACCAGCAGATATGTTCGATAATGATAGTTTTGTGATTATAGGTAAAAGACTTGCAGGAGCAACATCTTTGCCATCAGGCCATTCTATAACTGCCATTATGATTATAACCATACTGTTATATGCTTTTATGCCGAAAAAAAGCTTCTATAAAATACTATGGTTTTTCTTGATGTTTACAATAGGTCTTATTATTGTATTTTCAAGGGTTGGAATTGGTGCGCACTATCCATTTGATGTTATCATTGGTAGTGCTATTGGTTATATTGCAGCGATTATCGGCATTAAGGTAAATAATAATGTGAGATGGTTGGATTGGATTGAAGACAAAAGATTTTATCCTATTTTTATTTTACTTTTATTAATCTGGACATTTCTAATCGTAAGAAAAATAGTTGCTCTTAATTTGCTCATATTTTATTTGCCATTGGTGCCATTAGTTGTAACATTGTTTATAATTACAAATGTCTATGTCAAAAAAAATTGAATTAAGTTATTTCGCATTACTCTTTAGCTTTATCAATTTAATTTTATATCACTACCCTTTCTATCAATTTGTCTGTGGCAATATTGATGTTAAAAATTTTAACGGTATTTTACTTCTGGTCAGTTTAACAATTTCAGCAATACTTTTAAATGCGCTGGTTTTTTATATAGTACTGTTTCTATTGCGTTTTGTTGGGAAATGGCTATTGGCACTGTTTTTCATCATCAATGCCATTGCTGTATATTTTGTTAATACGTACGGTGTTATCATAGACGAAACAATGATTGGGAATGTTCTTAACACCGATTATGAAGAGACCAGTAGTTTCCTGTCATTTGGTTTACTGGTTTATATAATTTTATTGGGAGTATTGCCCAGTATTCTGATTTTTAAAATTAAGGTCGTTCCTCCAAAAATCAAAAGATTTTTATTGCACGTAATTTTGACGTTAGTATTCCTGTTATCGGTCGCTTATGCCAACTCTTCAAACTGGCTATGGATTGATAAAAACTCAAAAACTTTAGGAGGCTTGGTAATGCCTTGGTCGTATGCTGTTAATATCAATTTATTTTACATTCATAAGA
>JBDSFP010000447.1:0-6698 GCA_039919415.1 Aquaticitalea sp.
GATTGACAAAAATGACCACGCCGTCGCGTTCTTCAATATTCACTGTGGATGAGGGCATCACGTAAGTAACATCAGTATCGGAATCAAGGGTAAGATTCATATCGATAATTGGAATTTGTAAATCACCCCTTATTCGGGCCAAAGCATCAAAACTTGCTTTTCCATAGAGAAAATCATTGTCTTCTTTTGTGGCATTGAGTACCTGAAAATTATCTGCTTTTACTTGCAAATCGAAGGTTGGGTTAATGAAGGATTCGGTTCCAATTTTGCCAGACATTACAAAGGTGTTTTGATTTTCATCACGAATCGTAAAATTGTCCATTACCAAACCCTGATTATCCACTTTCAGGTTTTCATTGGACAATGTAAAGGCAGCGTTGAACATTGCTACTTTGAAATCGGCATCATTAAAAGTCAATTGACCATCGTATTTTGGTGCGGTTGGGGTGCCACTCAATTTAAAATTACCTTTAAAACTGCCGTCTGTTTCGGTAATTTGACCTTGTGAAAATCCAGTCAAGGCTTTCATGTTGAATTGATTGATGTTCAGATCAAGGTTGAGGTTTGCTCCGGATGTATTCGCCACGTAATCGCCCTTCAAATCCAGATCGATTTCGCCGCCTTTTATATCTGCATTAAAATCGTAACTTCTGCCTCCAAGCGATTTGGCATCCAAACTCAAAGTGCCCATATCGACGTCCATAAAACTTAATTGTGAGATGTCCAGATCTGCGATGATGCCAGTATTCGTAAAAGGTTCTTCCACGACAAAATTGCCGTTGAGGTTGCCGGTTGCCAATTCATTGTCAGGATTCAGATAACTTAAAAACTCGCTCAATTTAAAATTCTTGAAATCTATGGCGACATGATCTTTAGTAATAGAAGGAAATTTATCCGTTATCTCAACGGATTGATCGCCATTACTGAAACGAAAATCATTAAACGCCAATTTGTTTTTGGTATAAATAATTTCGTTGTTTTCTGGGGTAGTCCATGGCGTTTTGTTCAGAATCAAATCGGTTGGCAAGACATGGAAACGCAAATTATCTCTATGTCCAGTTATTTTGCTCATGATCTGTGTCAGCTTTTCTTTGTCGTCAAAAGCGATGAAATCAAGGGAAAGTTCATTATTTTCCTGATTTCCTTGGATGATTGTTTTCTTTATGTTGAACGGTCCCGCTTTGATCTTATTGAAGCCAAGGTCAAAAATGAATTTTTCCTTATCGGTATCCATGGAAAATTTTAAACTGTCCAACTCGTAGCCACTGTAATTGATGTGCGGTGCCGTGATATCTGCTTTCAATTGACGTTCCAATTCGTTGAAATCGACAGCTATATTGACGGTATCGAGTTCTTTTACATTGACAAAAAACACTTCTTTCAAGATTGGGGCTTGCACGATATGGCCGCGTAATTTCAAATTTACAGGATTTGTAAGGCTATTTGGAACTTTTTCATCACGATAAAAATAACTATAGATATGACGTTGCAACGCCTTGCCAAAGGTCTGTGGATTTGCATTCGACTGAATTAAAAGATCCACCAATTTATTTTTAATGGAAAAAGAGGTGGTGTCTTTGGTAACATGTGCCAAGACATTCAAATCGCCCATCAAATAGGTCTTGTTGTCATAGACCACCACGCCATCATCAACAATGGCGGCCACATCATAATTGGCGGCATTTCCTTTAAAATCAGCATAGATTTTCATCCCTGTTTTTACGTTGCGCTGCATCAAACCAAGTGCTTTTAAATCGGCACCTTTAATGTCGAGTTCAATGTTGGCCTCTGGAGCTATGGAATCCAAAACAACCGTGGCGTATAAATCTGCATTCAGATTGTAGTCCTTGTAATTGGACGTCACTTTTCCGCGTCCATCCTTGATTGCGCCTTCCAATTTCAAGTTCTTGATGGTATAATTATTATATCTGAAGCTGGAAATCGTCGCTTCAACATTTGCGTCAAGATTGTTAATGGTTTTTCCTTTTCCAGTGGCTGTAACGGTCAAGCTCAATTCGCCCAATTGGTCGTTTTGAAGCAGTTCATTGAGTTTGTATTTTTCAATGGAAAGGTCGGCATCAAAGTCCAAAGTCTTGCCGTTTTTAAAATGTCCATCGACAGTAGCCAAACCTTGCGATGTTGTCAAGGAAGCTTTGGTGGTGATGTCATTTAAATTGCCTTTGAGATTCCCCACCAATTTCACATCTTCAGGAAGATTGACGCCCAAATCCTTTTCTTCGACAAATTGAACGATATCGGATTTTTTCGTAATCGCGGAAAAATTTGGAATATTGAATGCCAACTGATTTGGGTCGGTAACATTCTGAATGTTTCCGTTGGCTGAAATGTGGGTGCTTCCCCAATCCACTTTCATCTTCGAGACGTTGATATCCGAGATGTAGCCATTCGCTTTTAGATTTCCCGTCAGCAATTTTTTACTCAAAGTGTACAAATATTTATTCTTCTTCAGATCTGGTTGAACCAAAAATATATCTTTTAGCGACACCTGAAATGTTGGAATGTTGACATCCACTTTTGATTTTTCGGGGGTTTCAATCAGAGCGGAAAGTTTGGGATAATCCAAACGCAAATTTGCCTGTAACTTATTATTGTTTAAAGCAGTCCGCAAATCAGAAACTTTTAGTGTGTTATCATTGACGTTTAGGTTGAGACTCAATTCCTTCAGATCAAAACCCGAAATTTCCTTAAACGACGAATTTTTGATATGTAATTCAGCGTTTTTGTCCTTTAAATTGATGTTGTTGGCTCGTAAGTTCAAGTCCATCAACACCATCGCATTAGGATCAAATCTGCCGTCTTTTGCTTCCGCGGAAGCAACAAAATAACTGAAATCAGTATTTTCCAAACTGACAGAACCAACTGCCAGTCTCAATTCTGGCCATTCGAAGGCTTGGATATCCTGTTTAAGGTTTTGTGTGACTTCCACCACTTTTTGGGTTATGGCATTGGTTTCGGTTTCTGTACGAAGAATGATGGAAGAGTTTTTTAAAGAGAATTCTTTCACCTCAAAATCACTGTTTTGCAAATCCACTTTGGGGATTTCGGCATGAAGGCCTTTAATGTCGAGATCTACAGCAAACCGGTCGCCATAAGATTGATAATCAGCCACTACATTGGTCAAAGTCAAATTTTCAACGGTCATGGTAGGCAAAGGTATTGGGTTTTCTTGGGGAATAGGAGGTACCGGTTTTTGAATGAATTTGATATTTGCATCTGTCAGTTCCAACTGGGACGCATCAAATTTCATGTGCTCCAAATCGGTCGTTTTCATAATTGCATTGAGCGTTCCTATTTTGAATCGGCTGTCAATTCCCACCACAGCATCATCAAAAACAATGTCAAAATCCTTAAAGTTCAGGTTTCCCAAAACAATTTTTAATGGCGCAGCTGTAGAATCGGTTGCAACGGTCTTAGTACTGGTCGTCGCGAAGGCATCCATCAAAAACTGAAAATTGTAACCTTCTATGGAATCTTTTCGAATGATGTTGGCACGAACGCCTTCCCATTTAAGAGCATCCACACCAAGACCTTCGCCACGGATAATTGCCCAAAGAGGGACGTTAGCCTCCAGCGATTTGGAATAGACTAGGGTGTCGCCTGTTTTGTCCTCAAGATACAGGCCATCCAATTGCACATTGCCATCAAAGGTGATGAACAGTTTCTCAATGGCGACTTTGGTATGTGTCTTATTGGAAATATAGGAAACTGCCTTATCAACAATAATACCTTGTCCCCAAGGACTTCTAACAAATAGGACGAGGAGAATCAAGAAAATGACAAGGCCCAAAATAATTCTACCAATTATTCTGAAAACCCTGTATTTTTTCTTCGTAGGATTTTTGGTATCGTTACTATTTTCTTCCAAGTATATTGATCTAGGATTACAAATTTATCATATTAATGCATGAATTTGTTGTCGATTACCAATTTAATACTATCTCATTCGGTTGGATAGCTGAATATAGCTCCAAATTGGAATAAAAGGAAATATTTAGTTTATGGGTCAACAATAATTTGAAGTTAGTTAAAATGTGGGTTTTAGTTTGTTAATTTTGTATTAAATAGAGGTATCAATCAAACCAATATATAAAATACCTCGTATATAATACACAATAACCACATAAAATCTAAAATTATGAAATTTCAAAAATTAAGTGTTGCATTGGTGGCTTTGATGATCTCATCATTGACTTTTACCTCTTGTAAAGATGACAAGAAAGAAGCCGAAAAAATGCGTATGGAAACCGAAAAAGTGGACATGGAAAACGCTAAAAAAGCTGAACAAGAACAAATGGACATGAAAGCTAAAGAAGATGCCATGAAAATGGATCAACAAGAAAAAAGTATTGCAGGAATGGCCATGAAGAATAATGATTTGTCCACATTGGTTACTGCTTTGAAAGCAGCAGATTTAGCGACTATGCTTTCTGAATCTGGAGCATATACTGTTTTTGCTCCATCTAACGAGGCCTTTGCAAAATTGCCTAAAGCAACCCTTGATGCATTGTTGATGCCAGAAAACAAAGACATGTTGAAAGGTGTACTTCAATATCATGTAGTTGCAGGTAAAATTACTTCAGATCAATTAGCTGCAGCCATTAAAGGTGCTAAAGGAAGTTATAAGTTTAAAACAGTGACTGGAGATGAATTGACTGCAAGTATGAAAGGAGATCAATTTATCATTACTGATGCAACTGGAAAGAAAGCGCAGGTTATTTTAGGTAACCAAGATGCTTCAAATGGTATCGTTCATGTGATTGACGCTGTTTTGATGGCAAAGAAATAAATTATTTGACCTATATATGTTGAAAAAGTCCCAACTTGATGTTGGGACTTTTTTTTTGGTAATTTTTGGAATTATAGGAATTGGGTCATTAAAAGAATTTGACAACCAGCACAAAAAAAAAGAATCAATACAAAATGGAATTACTTAAAAACCAAAAAACCCGAACAATTGTTCGGGTTTTTACTTGCCAGAGTGAGTTTGTAATTTTTTTTTGGACCTTTTAAACAAACTCAAAATGAAACATCTTGTTCAGTTAGTAATCTCTTGATTATCGTATAATGAATTCAATTCATCAAACTTTAGAAGGATTTCAATTGGTGCTAGATCTTTAAAAACAAACTAATCACCTTTCGAATTGATTTCTTATATTATATTTTAAGCAACTTTATCGAATAATTTACAGGTAATTTTGTTCTAATTTTTTACTCCGGGCTGTAAAATCTTATAGCCAGTCTTTGCTTTCTCAGCAGCAACCATGTCCTTTACTTCTTTGAGCAATGCTTTTGAATCATAAATAATACCATCTTTAATGGTATACTTTACACCACCTTCACGTATAACTGTATTGTCTTCGGTCAATTTTATGGCACCTGTACCATACAATACCTTTAAATTTGCAAGGGGATTGGCATCAACCACGACAAAATCCGCAAGCTTGCCGATAGATACAGATCCTATTTTATCATCCATACCTAATGCTTCGGCACCGTTTAAAGTGGCAGCACGAATCACTTCCAAAGGATGAAAGCCTGCTTCTCGAAGTAATTCCAGTTCACGGATAAATGCAAAGCCGTAAAGCTGAAATATGAATCCAGAATCAGAGCCAGCGGTCACTCTACCTCCTCTGTTTTTGTATTCATTGATAAAGGTCATCCAAAGTTGAAAATTCTCTCTCCACGCGACTTCTTGCTCTGTGCCCCAATCATGCCAGTAACTTCCATGGGAAATCTTACTGGGTTGATAGTAATCCCAAAGAGAAGGCAAAGTATAGTCCTCATGCCATTCGGCACGTCTGGCTCGATGCAAATCCCGGCTTGCTTCATAAATATTGAAAGTAGGGTCCATTGTGAAATCAAGGTCTAGTAATTCAGTCATTACTTTTTCCCAATGTGCCGAATAGGGTTTTGCTGCTTGTGCCCAAAGTTTTCCTGCATTTTCAAAGCGATCTTGCTCATTCTGATAGTTGTAGTCCAAGGGATAATTCTGTACCGTACGATCATCAAAAAGTGCTTCTGGGAGTCCGTACCAATGCTCCATAGAAGTTAATCCGCTTCTGGCGGAATTCAATACGTTCCATCTTGCAACACTTAATTGTGAATGGTGGCAGGCAGAACCTAATCCCAATTTTTTGTTTTCGTCCAAAGCAGCTGCCATAATTTCTGGCTCCGCTCCAAAAAACTTGACGCCGTCTGCTCCTTGTTTAGCATTTTCACGAACCCATGTTCTTGCTTGCTCAGGCGTAGTAATTGGAATATCATTAAGGGCATCGAATTTTTCACTTGTTTGTCCAAAAGCTGTATAGCTAAAGATACGTGGGGCAACTATTTCGTTCTTTGAACTTCTAAGTTTCAGGTCTAGAGACCAATCGGGGCTTCTTCCTCCAACTTCCCGAACTGTAGTGACACCATGTGCCATCCAAAGCTTAAAAACATAATCGGGCTCAGCACCTTGTGACTCTCCTCCGATATGTGCGTGCATATCAATAAAACCAGGCATTAGGTACATGCCGTTACAATCCAATTCTTTGCCGCCAGCCTGGAGTTTGGGTCTTTTCGATTCGTCAATCGGTACGTCGTCATAGCCTACCACTTCAATCTTTTTGATGATATTTTTTTCGACCACAATATCTATAGGTCCTTGCGGAGGAGCTCCATTTCCATTTATCAGCATT
>JBDSFP010000507.1:0-5707 GCA_039919415.1 Aquaticitalea sp.
CAAATCCTGAAATTTTCAGCAGGAAGTTTCAAAAAAAGATAATTTTAGACTATTTTTATTGAATGGAATGGACCTTCGAAAATTTTAAACCTGAACTCGACTCTTTGGAGCCAAACGTTAGAAAAAAGGCTATGGAAATTGCCCATCAATTAAAGTTGGAAAAGAATTGTTCTGAAGCCGAAGCCATCAAGGAGGGCATTTCTAGGGCAGAAGAATGGTTTCTTGATATTGGTGGTTAAAAAAATAAACTCTTTTTTAGTTTCTTCAAATTTCAATTGATTAGTAATTGTCCATGTCACTCTCTCTCTCATCTTTTCAGCTGGATAAGTCTATTCAAAAATACTGCTGAATTTTGCAACCTATATTTTTATAACTTTGGATTGCAGTATATTTAGCAAATGCCCAACTTTGGAGCATTGATTACCTAAAACAATTGAAATCGATGTCATCGAGATTTAAGAACAGAATCTTACTAGGTTTAACTTTTCTTAATTTTCTGGTTTTTAACCAGTTATTTGCACAATTCACTCCATATTTTCAAAATTATTCATTATCCGAATATAATGCTGGCAATCAAAATTGGGGAATATCGAGAGGAGAGGATGGCAAAATTTATGTGGCCAATAATAACGGTTTGCTTGTTTTTGATGGAATAAAGTGGGATTTGCACGAAATTCCCAATAAAACCACTATACGCTCTGTTTTGGCTCATAAAGACAGGGTCTATATCGGATCTTATGAAGAATTTGGCTATTGGAAAAAGAACAAAAAGGGAATTTTGGTCTATTCGTCATTGAGCCATTTAATTGATAAAAAGGATTTTTTGAATGAAGAATTTTGGCAGATCATTGAGTATGAGGATGCCTTAATTTTTCGATCGTTCAAGAATATTTATATATACAAGGACAATAGCATTTCGCAAATAATTCCTAATGCAGCCGTCCTTTCTTGCGACTTGGTTAATAACGTCCTTTACGTTTCAACCTTGAACAAGGGGGTTTTCATTTTGGATATTGAAAACAAATCGATAAAGTCATTTATTGTAAACGACTTGTTGGGGGATGCAAAAGTGGTTTCTATTTGTGAATATCAAGGGATGTTGTTGATTTCCACTTCATTAAAGGGATGTTTTTTATATGATGTAGGGAAACTAAAACCTTGGAATTCTAACATTAACCCTCTTATTAAGGAGCATCAATTGAACTGTTTTTCAATGTTGAAAAATGGCAATATGATCTTCGGAACTATCAAAAATGGAATCTATATCACAGACTCAACAGGACAAGTGTTGTTCCACGTCAGTAAGGAAAATGGCTTGATGAACAATACTATTTTGGAACAATATGTTTCGGATGATGGAGAACTCTGGCTCGGCCTCGACAATGGCATTGCCTCATTGAATCTTAAGAGTCCGCACACCTTCTATAACGATGTCACGGGCAAATTGGGTGCAGTGTATGATGTTATTTTGTTTAAAGGAACCTTCTATCTTGGCAGCAACACAGGGTTATATTATATTGATAATCAACATAATTTAAAATTCATTGAAGGCTCCCAAGGTCAGGTTTGGGAATTGAAGGAAATCAACGGACAACTGTTATGCGGACACAATGAAGGCACCTTTCTTGTGGAAAACCAAAAACTAAAACTAATTTCAAACTATACTGGCGGTTGGATGCTTCAAAAAGTTCCAGAACACAGTGGACTTTATGTACAGGGTACGTATTCAGGAATCGCGAGATTTCAAAGCGAAAACGGGAATTGGGAAGTCAAGCATTTAGGAAAACCTACCATTCCCATTCGGTTTTTGGCTTTTGATGATGCTCATACCGCATGGATTGCCCAAGCCTATAAGGGTTTGTATAAGATAAGATTCGGACAATCCTTCGATACGATTATAGATGTTAAGGATTATAGTGATAAAGGTTTGAAGTCAGATTACAATGTAAAGGTTTACAAATTGAAATCAGATATTTGTTTTAAGATCAATGATGGATGGCAAAAATATGAGCCTCTTTTGGACAGTATTGTGCCATTTGAATTTTTGAATAAAAGTTTTGGTAAAGATTCTTATTTAATTTCGGAGGATGATGCTGATATACTTGCGATAAAGAGTAAGGATTTTATTGAATTCCGCTCGTTATCAAATCCCGATTACAAGTTGTCGCTTCCTGATAAATACTTCAAGAAACGCTTGATTGTAGGCTACGAAAAAGTTTCAAAAATAAATGATTCCATCTATGCCTTAAGTCTAAACGAGGGGTTCATGCTTATCAACATCCATCGGAATTCTGAAAAAATTGAGTTGGAAAAGCCTATGATAGAATCATTTGCAGTGGATAAATCTTTATTGGATTTCTCAAAAAATGGTAAACTTGAAATACCTTACAAAAATAGAAATGTGAGTATTTCCGTATCTGCCCCGCATTCCAGGAACCACTCTTTCGAATACTCCATTGCCAATTCAGATCCTACACATTGGTATCCCTTCGAAAAGGAAAAGTTAGAATTTAATTCCATGAATGCTGGTGATTATAAGGTTCTTTTTCGCACCACAAATGCCTCTGGAGATCTTTCACAAACTACGTCATTGAATTTTACGGTACTTCCAGCGTGGTACAATACTGGAAGGGGATTCGTGCTTTTCATGGCCATTGCCCTGATTGTTTCATTTGTCATGTTTACTCTCCATAAAAGAAAAATCAAAAAAGAACAGGAAGTACTAAAGCAAAAATTTGAGTGGGAACAAAATGAGATGCTGAAAGAAAAAACAAAAGAAAACGATAGAAAAATAGTTGAGTTTAAAAACGATGCACTAAAGAACGAGGTCAAACTGAAGAGCAAACAACTCGCCAATACCGCAATGGCACTCATAAAAAAGAATGAAGCCTTATTAGATCTAAAACACGAACTCCAAAAAAGTAAGAGTGGTTTTGAAAATCCCTTTGTATTCAAAAAAATATTAAAACAGGTAGAATACTCCATTGGACATAAAGATGAATGGAAAGTATTTGAATATAACTTCAACCAAGTCCATGAGGAGTTTTTCAATGGATTAAAGGAGAAATTCCCACAACTGACTCAGAAGGATTTGAAAATTTGTGCCTACATCAAAATGAATTTAGCAACTAAGGAAATAGCACCATTGTTGAATATATCTACAAGAGGTGTAGAAACTCAGCGGTATCGTCTGAAGCGTAAACTAAAGTTGGAATCTGACAATAATTTGACCGATTATCTTATAAAATTTAAGTAAAAATCCCTTCACTTTCCATATTTTATAGTTAGCATCTACGTCGTTACTACGTCATATCTTTAAATTTCAAACGTTCTTGAACATTTTTCACTATCTTTAAGCTACGTCATTGTTGGTATTCCTTTCATTTTGCATGGTTGACGTATCGAAAATGTAAATAAAATGTTAATTTTAATTGCTACGCTTAGTATCTTGTGTCCACTAACATGAAAATTAAAAACTATATGAAACCTAAATTCAAGTTACTCCTTTTATTTGTTTTGACTTGTGCATTCTCTTACAGTCAAGAAATCAAAATAAGTGGATTGGTAACCAGTGCAGATGATACGTTTCCTTTGCCAGGTGTCAATGTCATTGTAAAAGGCACAACTACTGGTACTATAACTGATTTTGATGGAAATTATTCCATTTCTGCCCCGAAAGGAGCTGTATTGGAATTCAGTTCCATTGGGTTTAAATCCGTATCAATGACGGTCGGAAACCAAGCAGCGATTAATGTAGCCATGCAGATTGATGTTGCGAGTCTTGATGAAGTAGTAGTCATTGGTTATGGCGCCCAAAAGAAAGCGGATTTGACAGGAGCGATCTCCACAATTAAATCCGAAGACATCCAAAAAACACCTAACAGTAACGTGCTTCAATCATTACAGGGTAAAGTTGCGGGTGCACAGGTTGTAAGTGTTGGGTCTCCAGGAGATTCTCCTACCGTGAGATTAAGAGGTGTGGGATCTTTTGGTGCGGCTGGTAATCCTTTATATGTCGTGGATGGAGTGTGGTATGACACCATTGACTTTTTGGATAGTAACCAAATAGAATCAATTTCAGTACTGAAGGACGTTTCATCCTTGGCCATTTTTGGACAAAAGGCAGCAAATGGAGTAATAATCATTGAAACTAAAAGCGGTAAAATTGGTCAGCATCCTCAATTTTCTTACAATGGATATACTGGGGTTCAATATGCACAAAATGTATTGAAAATGGCAAATGCAGAACAATTTGTGACCCTGGCCTATGAATCAGGTTCACAACCTGACATAGATCACGTCAACGCGGCTATTGCCCGTTTCGGGAGAAGCCGAATCAATCCAAACCTACCTGACGTCAATACCGACTGGTACAAAGAAATCATTCGTCCAGCAACCATTACAAGCCATAGCATTGGTGTCAATGGTGGCGGCGAAAATGTCAATTATGCAGTTGGTACGAGTTATTTCTCTCAAGATGGTATCTTGGATATGAAAAATGAATACGAGCGGTTCAATATCAATGCCAATGTGGACGTAAAAGTATCAGAACGATTTAAAATGGGTGTCAATAGTGTATTTAGTAATGCGACTAAATACAACGCAGAAAATGGTGCTTGGTTCCAAGCCTATTTTGCCGTTCCCATATTGCCAGTTTATGATTATCAAAATGATCAGGCAACTACAATACCATATTCTGATGCAACGATTCTTGGATATCGTAGCACACAAAATCCATTTCCGTTGTTGAGATATAACGACAATCAACTAAAAGTCAGGAAATTATTGACCAGTATTTATGCACAATATTATTTCATTCCTGAAAAATTGTCTTTTAAAACGACGTACAGTATTGATTATTCAACCATTGCTGAACGTAATGTGAGATTACCCTATTATATAACTGAACGATCTAGAAGATTGCAGACAGAAACTTCCATCACAAGAAAAGATAATGCTTTTACCAATCAGACTTGGAACAATATCTTGAATTACAATGATTCCTTCGGTGATCATCATATTAACGTCATTTTAGGAACGGATTTTCATGATGACGCCAATAATGAATTCAAAGCTACTGGTCAGGATATTACTGGCATTGGATTGGAAAGCTCTTGGTATCTCAATTTTGCAGATCCAACCTCTTTTAACGGTCAGGTGAAGGAAATTGGAGATCGTTTTTACAGATTTTCAACTTTTGGAAGATTGGAGTATAATTTCATGGATCGTTATTTGATCAATGCAACAGCAAGACGTGAAGGAGATTCCAAATTTCCTAGGGAATTATATGTTAATACAGGTTCCGTAGGGATTGGATGGGTGATTTCAGAGGAGAACTTTATGCAAGACAATGGCATCTTTGACTTTTTGAAACTAAGAGCTAGTTGGGGTCAATTGGCCAATGGTAATTTAGGAGGTAGTGCTGGTTCAAGAACTGTGGATATTGTACAGACCGATATTGGAGATTCACCAACAGATGGTTTCATCACTTCTAGCAATTTTGTGAACTTGAAGCGAGAAATACTCGAAGAGAAAAATTTCGGAATCAGCGCTCGATTGTTCAAAAACCGTTTGAGCGTCGAAGCCGACTATTATATCAGGGACACAAAAGATTTAGTGCTTCCTGTATTTCAACCCATTGTAAGTAATACCATTTTGGAAAATGTCGGGGCCATAAGAAATAAAGGACTTGAAATCGCTTTGGACT
>JBDSFP010000011.1:0-8114 GCA_039919415.1 Aquaticitalea sp.
AATGTCAAATTATTTTAACACCTTGTCGTTAAGACAGCAATTAGAGCAATTGGGAAAATGCAGATTCATGGACGCTTCAGAATTTGAAGATGGCGTGAATGCGCTAAAAGGAAAGAAAATCGTCATCGTCGGTTGTGGTGCACAAGGCTTGAACCAAGGCTTGAACATGCGAGATTCTGGATTGGACATTTCGTATGCCTTGAGACAAGTGGCAATCGATGAAAAGAGAGATTCCTATAAAAATGCCACTTCGAACGGTTTCAAAGTTGGAACTTATGAAGCGTTGATTCCAACCGCCGATTTGGTCTTGAACTTAACACCAGACAAGCAACATACCAGTGTTGTCAAAGCGGTCATGCCGTTGATGAAAAAAGGAGCAACACTATCATATTCCCATGGATTTAATATTGTCGAAGAAGGCACGAAAGTAAGAGAAGACATTACAGTCATAATGGTCGCCCCAAAATGCCCGGGAACGGAAGTTCGGGAAGAATACAAGCGAGGTTTTGGAGTGCCAACATTAATTGCAGTTCATCCAGAAAATGACCCAGAAGGGAAAGGTTTGGTGCAAGCAAAGGCATACGCCGCAGCAACAGGTGGCGATAAAGCAGGAGTTTTGGAATCGTCCTTTATTGCAGAGGTAAAAAGTGATTTGATGGGCGAGCAGACCATCCTTTGCGGTGTGCTTCAAACAGGAGCTATCCTGTCTTTTGATAAAATGGTAGCAGATGGGATTGAACCGAGTTATGTGGCAAAATTGATTCAATATGGATGGGAAACCATTACCGAAGCCTTGAAACATGGAGGCATTACCAATATGATGGACCGTTTGTCAAATCCGGCAAAATTGAAAGCTTTTGATTTGGCGGAAGAACTGAAAACCATTCTAAAACCATTATTTGAAAAACACATGGATGATATCATTTCCGGATATTTTTCAGAAACGATGATGGAAGATTGGGCCAATGATGATGTGAATCTATTGAAATGGCGAGCTGCACTTGGCGAAACGGCTTTTGAAAAAACAGAATTGACTACGAACCATATTTCGGAACAAGAGTATTTTGACCACGGTGTGTTGATGGTCGCCTTTGTGAAATCAGGTGTGGAACTTGCATATGAAACGATGGTAAGTGCTGGTATCATTGAAGATTCGGCGTATTATGAATCGCTTCACGAATTGCCTTTGATTGCGAATACCGTTGCCAGAAAAAAATTATATGAAATGAACCGTGTCATTTCCGACACCGCCGAATATGGTTGCTATTTATTTGACCACGCATGTAAACCCTTGTTGAAGGATTTTATGAAATCCTTGGATGCCAATGTGGTTGGGAAGTCCTTTTCAAAAACCAATGCCGTCGATAATTTGAAATTGATTGCCGTGAATGAGGCCATACGAAACCATCCCATCGAAACCGTTGGAAAACGCTTAAGAACAGCGATGAAAGCAATGAAAACTATCAAATCTGACGTAGCGGTTGAAGATTCTGTATTAGTATAATATGGAAACCGCAACCAAACCTTATCGTCCAACAATCGCTTCGGTGGAAGCAGCAGCTCGAAAATTGGAAGGCATTGCATCGGTCACTCCGCTTATTAAAAATCTTCAATATTCGAAGCAATATGATGCCAATATTTTCTTTAAACGCGAGGATCTGCAACAGGTGCGTTCGTATAAAATTCGCGGCGCCTACAATAAAATGTCATCGTTGGATGCATCTCAAATTGAAAATGGAATTTTGTGCGCCAGCGCAGGCAACCATGCCCAAGGGGTGGCATTGTCCTGCAAACTATTGCAGATAAAAGGCACTATTTTTATGCCAGCTCCAACGCCTAAACAGAAAATTGAGCAAGTCAAAATGTTTGGAGAAAATTTTGTTGAGGTCGTTTTGGTAGGAGATACGTTCGATGATGCCTATCATGCAGCTTTAATCGAATCTGAACGTTTGAGCAAAACCTTTATCCATCCGTTTAATGATGAAAAAGTCATTGAAGGTCAGGCGACGATTGGTTTGGAACTTATGGACCAGGCTGAACATCCCATTCATTATGTGTTTGTTCCTGTTGGAGGTGGCGGTTTGTCGGCTGGTTTATCGTCAGTTTTTAAGGAATTGTCACCAAAAACAAAAATAATTGGAGTAGAGCCAAAAGGAGCACCTTCCATGTCCACTTCCATAAAAAACAAAAGAAATACCGAATTAAATCACATAGAGAATTTCGTGGATGGCGCAGCGGTCAAACGGGTTGGGGATTTAACTTTTTCAATTTGCCAAAAAAATCTCCATGATATGATTACGGTGGATGAAGGTAAAATTTGCCAAACCATTTTGGACTTGTATAATAAGGAAGCCATCGTTGTGGAACCTGCAGGTGCCATGAGCATAGCGGCTTTGGAACAATATGCAGAAGAAATCAAAGGCAAAAATGTGATTTGCATTGTCAGCGGAAGCAATAATGACATTACACGAACGGCCGAAATCAAGGAACGCGCACTTTTATACGCCAATTTAAAACACTATTTCATCATCAAGTTTCCGCAACGTGCTGGAGCGCTTCGTGAATTTGTGGTGGACATTTTGGGTCCTACGGACGACATCACACATTTTGAATATACTAAAAAAACAAATCGTGAAAATGGGGCTGCCGTTGTTGGATTGGAACTCAAATCTGCCGATGATTTACAGCCGTTGATAACCAAAATGAAATTGCATAATTTCTTTGGGGATTACCTCAACGACAAACCCGATTTATTTCAGTTTTTGGTATGAGTATAGCAGTTACTTAACGACTTTCTATTTTTAACTTCAAGCTGTATAATTCAAAAGAAATTATAAAACTATATTATGACTATACCGTTCCAAGACATCCCAGCTGAATTTCAAATGAAAACATTGGTCCGCCAAGAATCCTATCTGGTTTCGGGCGAATTGAAACATTGGGAAGGCGACGTTACCGAAGTGTATTCTACTATATCTTCAACAGCAACATATCAACCGACCTTGTTGGGAAGCATTCCTGAATTGGGAGAAAAAGAAGCCTTGGAAGCCCTAGAATCTGCGAGTAAATCGTATGATAGAGGCCAGGGATTATGGCCAACGATGAAAGTTGTTGATAGAATTGTCTGCATGGAAAAATTTGTTAAGCAAATGAAAACCAAGCGTGATGAGGTTGTTAAATTGCTGATGTGGGAAATTGGGAAAAATCTGCCGGATTCTCAAAAAGAGTTCGACAGAACTGTGGAATACATTTATGATACCATTGAAGATTACAAACAATTGGACAGAAATACCGCTAAATTTCAAAAATATGATGGTGTGTATGCGCATATTAGAAGAGGTCCTCTAGGTGTTGTTTTATGTTTGGGACCTTATAATTATCCGTTGAATGAGACCTTTGCTTTGTTGATTCCCGCTTTAATTATGGGGAACACCATTATTTTCAAACCGGCAAAACACGGTGTTTTATTGTTGTCGCCTTTGTTGGAGGCGTTTCAAAATAGTTTTCCCAAGGGCGTTATCAATATTATTTATGGTCGGGGGAGAGTCGTCGCGACACCGATAATGCAATCAGGAAAAGTGGATGTCTTGGCTTTAATTGGAAACAGTACATCTGCAAATGCACTTCAAAATCAGCATCCGAAGAAAAACAGATTGCGATTGGTATTGGGATTGGAAGCCAAGAATCCAGCCATCGTGTTAAAAGATGCAGATTTGGATTTGGCGATTGAAGAATGCATTTCGGGAACCTTGTCTTTCAATGGACAACGTTGTACGGCGTTGAAAGTGTTGTATGTTCATACCGATATCATCGAAGAATTCAACAAGCGATTTTCCGAAAAGGTCGATGCCCTTAAATTTGGAAATCCTTGGGAAGCTGGTGTGAAATTAACACCATTGCCGGAGCCTGATAAAACTTCCTACATTCAAGAATTGATAAATGATGCGTTGGAAAAAGGGGCAAAAATCCTGAATGAAAAGGGTGGAAAAAAAACAAAAAATTTCATATTCCCAGCTGTTCTATATCCAGTAAATAAGGAGATGAGAGTCTTTCAGGAAGAACAGTTTGGACCGGTGATTCCGATTGTACCGTTTAAGGATATTGAGGAACCATTGAATGATATGGCAGAATCCAATTACGGACAGCAGGTAAGTTTGTTTGGAAAGGATGTGAAAACCTTGGCACCGTTGATAGATACGTTAGTGAATTTGGTTTGTCGCGTTAACCTGAACAGTTCATGCCAACGTGGTCCGGATGTGTATCCGTTCACGGGAAGAAAAGATTCGGCTGTTGGAACTTTAAGTGTGCATGATGCCTTGCGTTCATTCTCAATTAGAACCTTTGTGGCATCCAAAGACAATGAATATAATAATGCCATCCTTAATAAGTTATTGGACAGTAAGGCATCCAATTTTGTGAGTACAGATTATATTTTATAAAAAAAGTGAAAAGCTATTTGAAATGTTAAATAAAATGATACTTTTGATTTATGATTCCAATGAAAAATAAAATACGTCCATCAAGTCCCGCAATCGCATTGCGCAGACGCCGCAGTGCATTCTAGACCTTTGAAGCATTTCACTCACGTATTATTTATTTTTTACCTTGATTACATCAAATTCCATATTAAATTTTCGAAATTCAGTTATTTTAAAGAATAGCCGTTTTATTTTACATTCTCCGATAAGACGTCGCCCGTAAGGGTAAGCTTTATTTTGAACTCAGGTGAGTCCGGTTCTTCTTTTCAAATCCACTTTTACTTTTTTTTAATTTTAAATAACAAAACAATGAAAATTCTCATTGCCGATACATCGCATCATAAGTATGCAGACATTATATGTGAAACGATTGCGGAGTCAGCGAAAGTCAGAGGGACTGGTATCGCTAAACGGGAGCCAGAATATGTACGGACTAAAATGACTAACGGAAATTGTGTCATCGCTTTGGAAGGTGACCAATTTTCTGGATTCTGTTATATTGAAGTTTGGAGCCATGGCAAATTTGTAGCCAATTCCGGACTCATTGTCCATCCGGATTTTAGGGAGCAAGGTTTGGCTAAAAAAATCAAACAAAAAGTTTTTGAACATTCGAGAACGAAATTTCCTGATGCAAAAATTTTCAGTATCACTACTGGGTTAGCAGTGATGAAAATGAACAGCGATTTAGGGTACAAACCAGTAACTTTTTCAGAATTGACCACAGACCAAACCTTTTGGAATGGATGTCAAACCTGTAAAAACTTTGACATTTTACAGCGTACCGAACAAAAAATGTGTTTGTGTACTGGGATGTTGTATGACCCAAATAAAAACCCAGAACCGAAAGAACACGAACATGAATTTGACAAAAAGGTTTGGACACGGTTAAAAAGCATCAAACAAACCATGTTTCTTAAAAAAGAGAAAAAATGAAGAAGTTAGTTTTAGCATATAGTGGCGGATTGGATACCTCTTATTGCGCAGTACATTTATCAAAAGATGAAGGTTTTGAAGTGCATGCCGTTAGCGTGAATACTGGTGGTTTTACGTCGGAAGAAATCCAACGAATAGAATCCAATGCCTACAAAATGGGTGTTTCAACATATAAAAATATCGATGCTGTTAGTTCTTATTATCAGAAGGTCATTAAATATTTAGTGTTTGGAAATGTTTTAAAAAATAATTCGTATCCCTTATCGGTAAGTGCCGAGCGCATCATTCAGGCCATTGAAATTATCGAGTATGCCAAAAGTATTGATGCACGATATATCGCCCACGGCAGTACAGGTGCCGGAAATGACCAAGTGCGTTTTGATATGATTTTCCAAACCTTGGCGCCTTATATTGAAATCATCACGCCAATTCGAGATAAAAAATTGTCAAGACAGGAAGAAATTGATTATTTGAATGCCAATGGCGTAGATATGTCTTGGGACAAAGCAAAATATTCCATTAACAAAGGATTGTGGGGAACGAGTGTTGGTGGTGAAGAAACATTGACTTCCGAAAAACCTTTGCCGGAAATCGCCTATCCTTCCCAATTGAAAAATGAAGGTTCTGAAAAAGTCACATTGACGTTTGAAAAAGGTGAATTGATGGCCATCAATGGCGAAAAAAGCAGTCCAGAAAAGAACATTGAAACACTCAACAATTTGGCATCACCTTTTGCCATCGGTCGAGATATACACGTTGGCGATACGATTGTCGGCATTAAAGGACGCGTCGGTTTTGAGGCCTCTGCCGCCATGATCACCATTAAAGCACACCACATATTGGAAAAACACACCTTGACCAAATGGCAATTGCAGCACAAGGAATATTTGTCCAGTTTTTATGGCATGCATTTGCACGAAGGACAATATTTGGATCCAGTAATGCGAAATATTGAGGCCTTTTTGGAAAGTAGCCAGGCTCAAGTTTCAGGGGATGTTATGGTCACTTTGAAACCATATCATTTTTCATTAGATGGTATCACCTCAAAACATGATTTAATGAATGCCAAATTCGGCAGTTATGGCGAAATGAACAAAGGATGGACGGCAGAGGAAGCCAAAGGGTTCATAAAAATCATCGGGAACCAAAACAAAATTTATCACCAAGTAAATTCACAAGCATGATAAAAGTAGGAATTATTGGAGGCGCAGGATACACTGCAGGAGAGTTGATTCGACTGTTGTTTCATCATAACAAAGCGCAAATTAATTTTGTCTACAGCACATCTAATGCAGGCAATAAAGTGAGTAGTGTGCACCAGGATTTGATTGGTTCTACCGATTTAAAATTCACGAGCGATATCAATCCGAATGTTGATGTACTTTTTCTGTGTTTAGGTCATGGTAATTCAAAAGCATTTTTGGAAGCCAATTCATTTTCAGACAAGACAAAAATCATTGATTTAAGCACTGATTTCCGAATGGAAAATGATAGAGAGTTTCAGAATAAAACATTTGTGTACGGCTTGCCAGAACTTAAAAAGGAAGCCATCAAAAGTGCAAATTATATCGCAAATCCTGGTTGTTTTGCAACAGCCATCCAATTGGCATTGTTGCCATTGGCAGAAAACAAGTTGCTGGAATCGGATGTTCACGTGAATGCAGTGACTGGATCCACGGGAGCTGGAACATCGTTGTCCAATACGACTCATTTTACATGGCGAGCCAATAATTTTTCGTCTTATAAATTATTTGACCATCAACATTTGAGTGAAATCAATGAAACCCTAAAACAATTGCAACCTGAAGTTTCTTCAGAAGTCCTTTTCATCCCAAATCGTGGAAATTTTTCCAGAGGAATTTTTGCAACGGCATATACCGATTTTAGTGGAAGTTTGGAAGAAGCAAATACCATTTACAATGATTTTTATAAGGATGCTGCCTTTACCTTAATTTCGGATGAAGACATTCATTTAAAGCAAGTGGTCAACACCAATAAATGTTTGCTTCATCTTTATAAGTATAATAATTTACTGCTGATTACAAGTGTTATCGACAATTTGCTGAAAGGCGCTTCAGGTCAGGCGATTCAAAATATGAATTTGATGTTCGGTTTTGAGGAAACAGAAGGTTTGAAGTTAAAGGCAAATTACTTTTAAGGTTAGAAAAGACCTGCAAGTCCCGACGCTTCGGGGTTCAAAACCTTGTAGGTCTGTTAATAAAAATATACAAAAATGAATTTATTTAACGTATACCCCTTGTTCGACATCACACCTGTGAAGGCAAACGATATGTATGTGTACGATGAAAATGACGTAGAATATCTCGATCTGTATGGTGGCCATGCAGTCATTTCCATTGGACATTCGCACCCAAAATATGTGGAGGCGATTTCAAATCAAGTGTCCAAATTGGGATTTTATAGCAACGCTGTTCAAAATCCGTTGCAAGAGAAACTAGCGGATAGAATGGAAGAATTATCGGGTTGCAAATACTACCAATTGTTTCTGTGCAATTCCGGTGCTGAAGCCAATGAAAATGCATTGAAATTGGCGTCGTTCCATAATGGAAAACACAAAATTTTGGCATTCAAAAATTCATTTCACGGTCGTACATCGGCAGCGGTTGCAGCAACCGATGATGCCAAAATCCTGGCACCATTGAATGCACAACAACAAGTTGATTTTGTTGAATTGGGAAATTT
>JBDSFP010000015.1:0-5744 GCA_039919415.1 Aquaticitalea sp.
TGCAAACTGTGGACTGCCAACTGAAGACTAAAGAAAACATGTTCAATAATTTAAGTGAAAAGTTAGAGAAAGCGTTACACGTCCTCAAAGGACATGGAAGCATCACAGAAGTCAATGTCGCCGAAACTTTAAAAGAGGTTCGTAGAGCATTGCTCGATGCCGATGTCAACTTTAAGATAGCAAATGATTTTACCACTACCGTTAAGGAAAAAGCGCTTGGACAAAATGTATTGACAAGTCTTCAACCAGGCCAATTAATGGTAAAAATCGTTAAAGATGAGTTGACCGAATTGATGGGAGGCGATGCAGAAGGAATCAATCTTTCAGGGAATCCAAGTGTGATTTTGATGGCCGGTCTGCAAGGTTCCGGTAAAACAACATTTTCTGGAAAACTTGCCAATTATTTAAAAACAAAAAAATCGAAAAAGCCTTTATTGGTTGCCTGTGACGTCTATCGTCCAGCTGCGATTGACCAATTGCATGTGGTTGGTGAGCAAATTGGGATTGAGGTTTATAGTGATAAAGGAAATTCAGATCCAGTTGCTATCGCCCAAGCTGGTGTTGCGCACGCCAAGGCAAATGGTTATAATGTGGTAATAATCGATACTGCTGGACGTTTGGCTGTGGACGAAGCCATGATGGCCGAAATATCTAACATTCATAAAGCGATTAAACCACAGGAAACCTTGTTTGTGGTCGACTCGATGACAGGTCAGGATGCAGTGAATACTGCGAAGGCATTTAACGATGTCTTAAATTTTGATGGTGTAATCCTTACCAAATTGGATGGTGACACTAGAGGTGGAGCAGCAATTTCGATTAAATCGGTCGTTAATAAACCTATTAAATTTATTGGTACGGGCGAAAAGATGGAAGCGATTGATGTCTTCTATCCATCGCGTATGGCCGACCGTATTCTTGGGATGGGAGACGTCATTTCCTTGGTAGAAAGAGCACATGAGCAGTATGATGAAGAAGAAGCACGAAAACTTCAGAAGAAAATCGCCAAAAACCAATTCGGATTTGATGATTTCTTGAGCCAAATCCAGCAAATCAAAAAAATGGGGAATATGAAAGATCTCATTGGAATGATTCCTGGTGCAGGAAAAATGATGAAGGACGTTGATATTGACGATGATGCTTTTAAAGGCATTGAAGCAATAATTCATTCCATGACACTTGACGAAAGAACAAATCCATCCATTATCAATTCAAGTAGAAAACAAAGAATCGGAAAAGGCTCTGGAACGTCTGTGCAGCAAGTGAATCAGCTGTTAAAGCAATTCGACCAAATGAGCAAGATGATGAAGATGATGCAAGGTGGGAAAGGCAAAGCGATGATGCAGGCAATGAAGGGGATGCGTTGATTTAGTTTACAGTCGCAGTTTTCAGTCGCAGTTTTCAACTTAAATATAAAAAGTATATGGATTTTAAAAGTTTAATGGCTTATCAAAAATCATTTGATTTGAGTATGGCTATTTTTAACTTATCAAAATCCTTTCCAAAAGAAGAAGTTTATTCTTTGACTGACCAAATTAGACGTAGTTCTCGTTCAGTTTTAGCTAATATAGCTGAAGCGTATCGTAAAAGAAGATATCCGAGACATTTCATTAGCAAGTTGACAGATGCTGATGGCGAGAATTCTGAAATAATTGTATGGTTGGAATATGCTTTTGCCTGTGAATATTTTAATCGTGACAATTATGGAAAATTGTTAAAGGAAGGTGAGGAAATAGGTAAATTGATCAATTACATGATAAACAATCCAGACAAATTTGGAGTTCAAGCAGAATGAAATTTTAAATCCAATCAAACTGAAAACTGCGACTGCGACTGAAAACTTTTTAAAATATGATTCTACTCGATGGTAAAAAAGTTAGTAACGACATCAAGAATGAAATAACCGAACAGGTTAAAAAAATGAAAGCCAGTGGCGAAAAAGTGCCACATTTGGCAGCAATTATTGTGGGAAATGATGGCGCGAGTTTGACCTATGTTGCTAGTAAAGTGAAAGCTTGCGAGCGCGTGGGTTTTGATTCTACCATGATTCGAATGCCAAACACAACAAGCGAAATCGAATTGTTAGACAAAATCGAGGAACTCAACACCAATCCAGATATTGACGGCTTCATCATTCAATTGCCGTTGCCAAAACAAATCAATACGCAGCAAGTTTTATTGGCTGTCAATCCTGATAAAGATGTGGACGGTTTCCACCCTACAAACTTTGGAAAAATGGCCCTGGATATGAGCACATTCATTCCTGCAACCCCATTTGGAATTTTGGAACTGTTAGATCGCTATGGAGTTGAAACCCAAGGGAAACATACGGTTGTCATTGGCAGAAGTCATATCGTTGGTCGGCCGATGAGTATTTTAATGGGACGCAAAGGTTTTCCTGGAAATTCAACTGTAACTCTAACACATAGTCACACAAAAAACATTACTCAAATAACATCGCAAGCCGACATAATTATTTCAGCACTGGGAGTTCCCAACTTTTTAAAGGCCGAAATGGTAAAAGATGATGTGGTCATTATCGATGTAGGAATTACAAGAGTCAATGATGATTCAGAAAAAGGCTACTACATTACAGGTGATGTCGATTTTGAAAATGTCAGTAAAAAAGCGAGTTATATCACGCCTGTTCCAGGTGGTGTTGGCCCAATGACGATTGCTATGTTATTGAAAAATACGCTGTTGGCAAGAGAGCGTCAAATGTAATATTGCTTTTTGCTATCTTGCGTTATGATCATCCCCTTTATTTTAGTGGAAAGAGTTGCCATTGGTAGTTTTGAACATCTGCTTCCTATTTTATTGGGTGTCATTATTGCCCTATTATTTATCATCCAATCAAAGAGAAAATTTACAAAAACGCAACAAAAAAAAGCATTGCACTATTTTGCAATTTTTGTTTCCTTAACAGTTGCCACGTTTCATTTGTATCGCTTAGCTTTTCAACAGTATAATTTTAAAACTGATTTACCCTTATATCTCTGCAGTCTTCTCGCTTTGTTGATTCCATTATTTAGTTATTATAGACGATTTTGGATGTACGAAATATTATTATTTTGGATTATAGCCGGAACCTTGCAAGGTGTAATCACCCCAGACATTGCGGAAGGATTTCCAACCTTTGATTATTTTAGATATTGGATTGTTCATTTGGGATTGTTGACCATTATTTTTTATGCAACTTTTGTTTTTGGAATGCGACCTACTTTTAAGAGTGTATTCAAGTCGTTTTTTGCATTGCAAATCTATGTGACTATAATGATTTTGATAAATTGGGTTTTGGATGCCAATTATTTTTATTTGAACGAAAAACCAAAATCAGCGTCTGTGTTGGATTATTTCGGGGAATGGCCGTTTTACATCATAGTTGTGCAACTGCTATTGATTCCCTATTTCCTGATAATTTATTTACCTTTTTACCTTGCAAAACGAAGGAAATATTCAAAATCTATTTCGCAAATAGCTGACTGATATCTTTAAATGCCTTAAACTCCAAAGCGTTTCCGGAAGGATCTTTAAAAAACATCGTGGCTTGCTCGCCCACTTGACCTTCAAAACGAATGTAAGGTTCTATAATAAAATTGACTCCTTTGGCACTCAGATTCTTGGAAAAATCCTGAAATGTTTTCCAAGGCAATATCACGCCGTAATGTGGAACAGGCACATCTTTGCCATCTACGGAATTGGTGTGTAAATCTTCAGAAGACCTAGGTTTGTAATGAATGACCAGTTGATGTCCAAACAAATTGAAGTCCACCCAATGGTCACTACTTCGCCCTTCGTCACAATTAAGAATGTCTTTGTAAAATTTGCGACACTCTTCGAGATTGTGAACAGGGATTGCCACATGAAAAGGAGTTATTTCGGCTTGCATTATCTATTCGCTAGGTGTATCTTTCCTGAATTTTAACATTGAAACACCTGCAATGAAGAAAACACCGCCCAAAATAGTTAAAGCCCAAGGGCTTAATTGTACCATGTTGTTCCCAAAAAGTCCGAGGACGCCCAAAATTAAGGCAATCATACCTCCAATTGTCAAGATAATCGCTAGTATTCGAATCATAAATGTTTTTTTTAATTTGGATAAAAATAAGGAAAATCTGAAACTCTGTATATAGTTAAAGTAAATTATTATCAATCTCTATTGATTTTACCTTTATTTATGGCTTGTTTTTCCAGATAAGTTTTGGTTGAATCTTCTAGCAATTTATTTAATTCCTTAAATTCTTCCGTTGTCAATTCGCGAAATTGGCCAAGTGGCATATCGAGTTTAATGTTCATGATTCTGACACGTTTTAACGTAAGCACTTCATAATCAAGATACTCGCACATACGGCGTATCTGTCGGTTCAATCCTTGTGTCAGGATGATTTTGAATTCCTGCGAACCCAATTTGTTGACTTCACATTTCTTGGTGATTCTGTCCAAGATCGGAACCCCGTTCGACATACGTTCGACAAATGTTTGTGAAATGGATTTATCCACCGTAACGATGTATTCTTTTTCGTGGTTGTTGCTCGCGCGGAGAATTTTGTTGACGATGTCGCCATCATCCGTTAAAAGAATCAGACCTTCACTTGCCTTATCGAGTCTTCCGATGGGAAAAATACGTTTCGGATAGTTGATATAGTCGATAATATTATCTTTTTCAACTCTTGAATCTGTAGTACAGACAATGCCAATGGGCTTGTTGAAAGCGAGATACACGAACTTTTCTTTCGTATCCACAATATTTTTTCCATTCACTTGTACGACATCATCAGCCGAAATTTTAGTACCTACTTCTGGGACCTTTCCATTGATTGTCACTCGTCCTGCTTCAATGAGTTTGTCGGCCTCGCGACGTGAGCAATACCCAACCTCACTTAGATATTTATTGATGCGTTTGAGATTTTCTTCCATTTTATGGATGTGTCTTTTTAAGATTTTAAGGTATTGAACATGCCTTAATTGAACAGATTATTTTTTAAGCTTCAATGAATTCGTAAATGTGTTCTGAAACGGTTTCGTCATTCAAGGAATGCCCCAAGCCACTAGTGGTGATAAGCATACTGTTTTTAAAACTGTTTTTTATCAGCAAAGCGTCGCTGTATGGAATGACATTATCCAGTTCATCGTGGATTATCAGACCTTTGGAATCGATGGATTCAAGATATTTTGCTGTAGAGAAATTTTCCGGCCTGTCGCCAAATCGTTCGATGATGGTTAAGTTGAGTTGTTCAGTAATGCGTTGGTTATAGCCCAACATATCGGTGTAGCGTTTCAATACATCAGCATATTCCGAAGGAGCTCCCAATAAGATGATTTTCTTGACAAATTCCGGTTGATATTTGTTCTGAAAAAAAGCTGTGGACATGCCTCCGACAGAATGCCCTATAATGATTTCCGGTTTAAAACGATTTGCCACCACATTTATAAATTCCGAATAGAGCATTGCATTAAAAAAAAGACTTCCGGACTTCCCATGAGCAGGAGCATCCAAGGCCACGACTGTAAAACCTTTTTTCTTCAATTCCAATATTAGGGATTTCCATCGGTACGAATTGCTTTCCCAACCATGAATCAATAAAATGGTTGATTTTTTACCTAACCAGCGATACGTCATGATTTTGTTCTTTTCAAACGTACATTCTTCTTGAAATGCAGTTGCCAGAAAATCTCTTTGCTCTTCGTTGTATTTTTTACCCTTTCTCGGTTTTGTAAAGAGATGCAACGCTTTATCTGCCGCT
>JBDSFP010000034.1:0-8444 GCA_039919415.1 Aquaticitalea sp.
CGAAATATCCTTTCTGCAGATACATCTGCATGATTTTGGCAACGTCATTGGCATTACTGAAAATCCCCGCGTGGCCACCAACGCCGCCTTGCATTGCAGCTCCCATATCATGAACATAGCCCTGAACCCTTTGAAATCGGTAATAGTTATCTTCTTCTGTCGGCACGATTTCACTGTTGCTGAAAATATTCGACGGATTATAGGTGGTGTAATTAGCGCCCAAGGATTGATAAAAATGATCTTGAACCAATTCATCCATTGGTTTGTCGTAATATTTCTCAATATATTTCTTTAGGATGTAATAGCCCAAATCACTGTATTTGTATATCTGGCTTGGAAGCAAGTCACTGTCCCTGATCAGTTTTTGAATGGTATCTGGGTAATCCTTCTGAAGATAAATTTCTTCGGCTACTTTAATCGGGAAGTTTTCACTGAAGGTTCGACGATAGAATTTCGCACTGGGCTTTTTATTCACCGAATCCAAAGTTGCTTTGTAAAATGGCACCCAAGGTTTCAAACGCGCATAATGTGAAAGCATCTCTTTTAATGTAATATTCTTTTTGTTGGAATCCCGATATTCAGGAAGTAACTGGCCCAATTTTGAATCTATCGAAATGACTCCTTTATCCTCCAATTCCATAATCAATGGAAGCGTTGCCAAAATTTTGGTCATGGAAGCGACATCATAAATATCCTTGAATTTTACAGGTTCCTTTTCTCCATATACATGTTCCCCAAACTGTTTGTTATAAATTACTTTTCCATGTCTCGCCACCAACAATTGAATTCCAGGCGTGGTTTTATGGGCTATGGCAAGCAAGGCCATGGAATCCAATTTTTTCAATTTTTCTGAACTCATCCCAACACTTTCCGGTAAACCGTAACTCAAGGTACTAATCGCATTATAAGCTATGCCATCACCAACTTTGAAATTTTCGCCCGCCGAAACTGGCAAATTACCTTTGGCTGCAATCCCTCCGAAAATCAATTGTGCAGATTTGCGCTGGGCAATTTCACTATTCTGATAACTCATCACGATGCCTTCAATGTTTTCGATACTGCGTAAGTCTGATAAGGCATAAGGTCTCGCGAATATATCGAGAATCACTGTATTGGTTCGGGCGATTTCATAGAGCCAAGTCAGCTCCTCATCTGTAAAATTATAAGGTTTCCATGGCGTGGCATTGGACTTGTGAACACCGATGATGACTGTGTTGTATTGCTGAAGATTGGTAATCATTTCATCCAACTTGTCAGCTTTAATTTCATGGACCTTGGTATATTTTTTCAATTCATCCAAAAATGCCGAACCGTCATCATCGCCAAATTTAACATAGGCAATTTTCTCTGTATCCAAATGTCTTAAAGGCAAAATTTCCTTGACATTTCTGGTGACGGTGATGGCATTCTCCATTAACTCTTCATAGAGTACATCGTCTTTCAATCGGTTTAAATCTTCCACTAAATGTGCCGTGCCAATTGGGCTGTAATGGTTGAGGCCCACTTTGTATTTGGCCATCAAAATCTTCTTGACAGATAGCGATAACCGTGCTTCAGAGATTTCTTTACTGTAATAGGCGTTTTCTAATTTTGCGATGCCTTTTTCAGGATCTTCAGACATCAAGAGAACATCGTTACCGGCCATGAACGCTGCCAAATCAACGTCAGCAGAATCACTGAAATTTGAGACGCCTTTCATACCCAATGCATCGGTAAAAATTAAACCTTTAAACTGCAATCGATGTTGCAAAATACCTTGGATAATAGCTTTGGACAAGGACGAAGGGACGCCATCTCTTGGTTCCAAACTCGGTACATTGAGATGAGCAACCATCACACTCGACAAACCTTCTTGGATTAATTTTTTGTAAGGATACAATTCAATGGTATCGATGCGTTTTTCATCAAAATTGATTGTTGGCAAAGATTTGTGTGAGTCAGAATCTGTATCGCCATGTCCAGGAAAATGTTTGGCACTTGCCAAGACTCCAGCTTCTTGCATCCCTTTCATAAAAGCCATGGCCTTATTGGTAACATTATCCCTATCCTCTCCAAAGGAACGATTACCTATGATTGGGTTTTTTGGATTTGTGTTGATATCCACATCTGGCGCGAAATTGAAGTGAACACCAAGTCGCTTGCATTGTTCTCCAATGTAACGTCCGGTTTGCTCTACCAGTTTATTGTCCTTTATAGCTCCAAGTGTCATATTCCATGGGAACGCATAGGTAGAATCCAAGCGCATGCTCAAGCCCCACTCTGCATCCATCCCTACCAAAAGAGGGATTTTGGATGCGGCTTGCAATTCATTATTTAATTTTGCCTGACTGACTGGATCTCCATTGGAATAAATGATACCTCCAATATGCTGATTCAAAATGAGATTGGCGATTTTAGGTTTGTCCAATTTTTTTTCCTGGGAAAATACTTGAACCATGAAAAGTTGCCCTATTTTTTCCTCAAGGGACATTTTATTATAGACGCTATCGACCCATTTCTGCTGATTCACACTATCTTTTGCCACTAATGGATTAGGAGTTTCCTGTGCAAAACTCACATTTGAAACAATCATCAAAATAATCAGGGAAATTAAAAAACGCATATATATTTGGGCTATCTAAACTACTATTCAATCAACTTAAAACTGTGGCAAATTAATATATTTGATAAGAAGACAATAGAATTTTATGATAGTTTTATTAAGAAGGTTATTAAGATAAATTTAGTCACCAATGAATTTAATTCCAGCAGTAATGATGTTGGAACTAAATGATGAATTCCTATTATAAAAACTGTACTTCACATCCACACTTTTAAGTCCATATTGCCAAATATGGAATTTTGAAAATATATCAGTATAAGTGACTCCAAAACTATATTGATTGGCATTGTATGCTGACAAATCATAATCAGACGTATAAAAATTGTCAGTCGATAAATGCTGCTCAAAGGGCGCAAAATAATCTGCCGCCGTTTGATTGTAGTATCGATATGATGGATATAATGTGAATTTATCTGTGATTTTAATAGGTATTTCTATACTTGCTGTGTGGGATTTTATGCCCCAATCGTCGAAATAATACCGGTAGAATGTACGAACTACGAACTTTTCGTTAATATAAAAATTTAAACGTCCTCCAAAAGCCACTTTAAAACGCGAATTTGGAAGACGCTCAATGTCATCGGCCAATTGAAAATTCTCAATGAAAGAATCTTGTACATCACTAAAATAAACGCGTTGGAATGGTGTGGAGAGTAATCCTTTTTGCTCAACAAAATCCAAAGCTAAAGAGCCTTGAAGTTTTTTGGATAGTATTTGAGAAAAGCCAAATCCCAAAGCATATGAGTTTCTACCTTCATTATTAAATTCTGTAAAATTTGGATTGTAATTAGAATTTCCTGTGATGGCATGTTGATTAAAAAAGCCATCTGATAATCCTCTACCAGAGCCGAATGGTCTCAATTCATAAGGATAGATAGTGTTCCAAGTATCTAAATACACATTTGCATTGACGCTTACTTCTGTATTCTTTTCATTGAATAATTTAGCATAACTTCCTCCAAAACCAACCGAAAAATAATCATATTCAGAAGACACCGATGCTTTTGCCGACCAAACATCATTTCGATCATTGGAGCTATGATTGTAAGTTCCCGTCAAGTTAGCCCATAAATCTGAAGCAGAAGCACCGGAACTGGCCACAAACGGATCGGCATTTTGATTACCGTCAAATGGGTTAATATTACTGGAAGATGCTGATGTGTAAGCAGAAACACCTGCATCAATCGTCAGCACATCATCGTCATTCAATGGAATGGAAATTACAAAAGTGCCAGTTGCATCTGTGAGTTTCTCTGAACCTATTCCTCCGGTTACAGCGGCGTTGTCACCATCCTGAATATAATAGCTAGTCAAAAAATCCACTTCTGTTGATTCCAACACACGCTTTTTATAAACTTCTGTTGAGTCTTGTTGAGCTAATGATAGAAACGTAAAACCAAAAATTGCAATGACGGATGTAATGTATTTCATAATACTCCTTTCAACTTTAATTACAACCACAACCACCGCCTGTTTTTCCTCCATTCGCTCCTACTGCAGCTTCTCTATATGAATGGAATGTTGAGATGTTTCGGTCAGCCAGTTTATCTCCAAGAACCATATCTGGATCGTTGAGGTTTACTTTTTCATATTCTTTTACATCCACACAAGATGACAACGCACTCATGATCAGAATTCCAAAGACAAACTTTTTTATCATAACTTATCTATTTTAATATTATCGGAAGTTGAAATGTTTCCATTCCCATCGATAATGACACATTCTATATTTGGCAATTGATTGATTCTATTGAGACCTACATCTTTTCCCATCACAAAAACGGAAGTTGCCAGCGCATCTGCCAATTCTGCTTTGGGCGCAAAGACCGTAACACTGATAATTCCAACAGCGGGGTAACCGGTTCTCGGGTCAATGATGTGAGTATAACGTACTCCATTGAAATTAACATATTTTTCGTAATTTCCCGATGTTACCACAGCTCCATTCAATATTGGCAATAGGGCGAAAGCCTTATTTTTATCCAACGGATTGGTTATCGCCACCTTCCATTCTTCACCGGAAGGCTGTTTGCCCCACGTGTTCATATCGCCTGACGCGTTGATAATGCCGGCAGTGACGCCTTTAGATACCAATAATTTCTTCGCTCTATCGGCAGAATATCCTTTTCCAATGGCTCCAAAACCAATTTTCATGCCTTCCAGTTTTAGAAAGACCGAATGATTTGTTTTATCGAGAATAATATTTTTATATCCGACTTTGGAAACTGAAGCTTTGATGGCTTCCTGTGATGGCATTTCGGTCATGGAACCGTCAAATTTCCAAATTTTATCCATCGCCGCATAGGAAATATCAAAAGCCCCATCAGTTAATTTCGAGATATCAACGGCACGGTCAATCAAATCAAATAATTCTTGGTCAACGATTGTAGGTTTTAAGCCTGCATTTCGATTGATTTCAGAGGTTTGGGATTTTGAATCCCAAGAAGATATTAATTTTTCAATTCGGGAAATTTCATCGACTGCCAAATCAATATACCCGTCTCCTTGCTCAACAGAATTGGCCACTACGGTAATATCGAAACGGCTACCCATTAATTTGAGCGTACGTTTGAATATCTGTTGTGCGGATATTGTGGTAGACATTAACCACAATGAGAAGAAAACAATACAAGCTTTAGATTTCAAAAAGAATTATTTAAATGCGATTAATTTATTGAAATATTCCTTAGGAGTTACATTTTCATACCCAATTTTGCCAAGTACTTTTCCGTTTTTATCGAGTACAACAACAAAAGGAAAAAAACCTTGAGTATTATACATTTCTGCCAATTTAGCATTTTGGGCTTCTATTTCGGGGGTTAGCTTATTGGATTTCTTTCTTGGGAAATCGGCTTTCATCATCACAAATTTCTTTTTTGCTAATATTTGGAACTCTTCAGTTTCAAAAATCTGTTTATTTAGTTTCATGCAGGGCGCACACCAATCAGAACCTTGAAACACCAATAGAATGGTCTCATTATCAGTTGATGCGATTTGCTTCGCTTCTTGCATATTAGTATGCCAGTCTTGAGCCATGGCAACAAAACTTATTAAAAATAAAAAGCTACTTAAAATTACAATTTTTCTCATGATAAATTTGATTAGACAATCATAAACATTGCAATTCTGGTGCCGCAATTTAAAAACTAGTTTGAGTGGAACGTAGTATGAATCACATAGATTGTTAAACGATCGAAATTTTGTGTGATATTTAACTCACGAATCTCGAATGCCAACTCTCACTTGCGGGCACTTCCCAGTTTTCTTTGTACTCTGCAACATTGGTCACCAGATTATTGAAGACGATGGTATTTTTTGACACGGCTTTTTCCTTGGCCATTTTTTTGAAATCCAACAATGTTTTGTAGGCAATAAATTCCCCTTGTTTATAGGAAACATTCATTTTGTCAAGCAAATCGACGTTAAAATCCTTCTCCAGTTGTTGGATGAAATTTACAGACGCATCTATGGAACACCCCGTTGCTTTATTTAAGCTTTGGTTTAATGCAAGGATGATAAATCGTTTATATTTAATCTCGTATCCTGATTGCAAATCACTTCCATGAGCCGTCCAGTTTTCAATGAAAATATCCAATCTGGGTTTGATATCAGCAATTTCTTCATCTGTAAATGAACGATTGGCTTGATATATCCAAACTCGGGATTCCTCGGGTAAAGTTGTAAAATCTACTAACATTCTATTATTTTTATTCTATTAAATCAATATGTCTATCGTGATATCCCAATAAATATAGAACTCCATCAAGGCCTATACTGGAGATGGCACTTTGAGCATTATTTTTTACTGTTGGTTTGGCGTGAAACGCGATTCCTAAACCAGCGAGATTAAGCATTGGCAGATCATTCGCTCCATCACCAACTGCAATGGTCTGACTAATATCAATTCCCTCTTTCATTGCTATTTCTTTGAGGTATTCTGCTTTTTTATTGCCATCAACAATCTCTCCAATACAGTTTCCTGTTAGCTTACCATCTTTTATTTCCAATTGGTTTGCATACACATAGTCAATACCTAATTCTTTTTGCAAGTAGTTTCCAAAATAGGCGAATCCACCTGATAAAATCGCAGTTTTAAAACCATATTTTTTTAGGGTATCAATAAGCCGTCTTGCACCTTTTGTAATTGGTAAATTGATGGCTACATCATGTAACACATCTTCGTTAAGTCCTTTTAACAGTTTCATCCGACTTATAAAACTTTCATTGAAATCAATTTCACCATGCATTGCCAATTCTGTAATAGCTTTTACTTCATCTCCGACGCCTGCCAATTCGGCCAATTTATCAATAACTTCAGCTTGAATCAACGTTGAATCCATATCAAAACAAACTAATCGCCTATTCCTTCTATAAATATTGTCTTCCTGAAAGGCGATATCTACATCCAGATCGTGGGAAATTCGCATAAATTTCTCTGTAAATTCAGCTTTATTGTCTATTTTGCCTCTAATGGATAATTGTATGCATGCTCTTGGATACTCTTCTTTTTTTATAAGTGACAATCGGCCTGTGAGTCTTTTTATTGCATCAATATTCAAGTTCTTTTCTGAAATAACTTTAGTCACTTCAGAAATCTGCTCTGCAGTTAATTTTTCTCCTAAAATGGTTACTATATAACGATCCTTGCCTTGGTTTCCAACCCATTTTTCATATTCTTCAGATGAAATTGGTGTGAATTTGGCAGTCACATCAAGCTCGTAGGCTTTAAACAATAAATCTTTTAAGACTGCGGAAGATTTGTTTCCTGATTCAACTTCAAACAGAAACCCCAATGACAACGTATCGTGTATATTTGCTTGCCCAATATCCAATACCTTAGCTCCATAATGTGCCAACACATTGGTTAAACTTGAAGTTAAACCAGGTTTATCCTGTCCGGAAATGTTTAATAAAAATATCTCGTTTGACATTACAAATCCTGTGCATTGGCAATTAATTCTGCAATATCCATCACAGCTATTTCACCTTCTTTGTTGGTCGCTTTGACGCCATCGGTCATCATCGTATTACAGAATGGACAACCAGCAGCTACAATTTGTGGTTTTACCTCTATGGCTTGTTCTGTGCGTTCAACATTTATTTCCTTGTTTCCTTTTTCTGCATCTTTAAACATTTGTGCACCTCCTGCTCCGCAACACAATCCGCGTGATTTGCAGGATTTCATTTCCACCAATTCGGCATCCAATTTTCGAATCAAATCTCGTGGAGCTTCATATATATTGTTGCCACGCCCTAAATAACACGGATCGTGAAACGTTATGCGCTTGCCCTTAAATTGTCCACCTTCAATGGTCAACCGCCCTTCGTCCAAAAGGGCTTTCAGGAATTGTGTATGGTGCATCACTATATAGTTGCCACCCAATCCTGGATATTCATTTTTGATGGTATTGAAGCAATGTGGACAGGCAGTAACAATTTTCTTGATTCCATAAGCATTCATCACTTCGATGTTGGTTACTGCCTGCATTTGGAATAAAAATTCATTCCCGGCACGTTTTGCTGGGTCTCCGGTACAACTTTCTTCTGTACCAAGCACGGCAAACTCAACATTAGCTCTATTGAGCAATCTAACAAATGCTTTGGTTATTTTTTTTGCCCTATCATCAAAACTTCCAGCACAACCAACCCAAAACAACACTTCTGGTTGTTTGCCTTGCGCCATGAATTCTGCCATCGTAGGTACTGTTAGTTGTTCGCTCATAATTCTATTCCTGCGGAGGCAGGAATCTCATTTTAATAGTTTATAATTCAAATCAAACGAAGATTTCATACTAATCTTTATAAACTCAAATTTTTCATTTAATTTCAAAAGATTCCTGCC
>JBDSFP010000115.1:0-6159 GCA_039919415.1 Aquaticitalea sp.
AAATTAACGGTTGGATGAAAACGCAAACCGCCTTTGTATGGACCGATGGCCGAATTGAACTCCACTCTAAATCCACGATTGACCTGTGTGTTGCCCTTATCGTCGAGCCAAGGCACTCTAAAAATGATGGTGCGTTCCGGTTCCACCATGCGTTCCAAGAGCATCTTCCCCTTATATTTTGGATTGTCTTCGATAAAAGGAATGACCGTTTCGGCTACCTCGTGAACCGCCTGTAAAAATTCAGGTTCGTGGCCATTTGTTTTTTTGACCAGGTCTAAAAAAGCTTCAATTTGATTTTTCATCTATACTATTTTTAAGAATAAAAAGTTTATGTTTCACAGTACAAAGATACATTATCTTTATTTTTCCTATATATATTTTTTGATATTCCCAAAATAGTTTTATCTGATTGAGGATACCTCAAAAATGATGTGTGGACGATATAATATTCACCTTGTGCTTGTTTTATTTGGAAGTTATCCGACTTTTCATATATTTGTTGATAACTATGCCTCAATTAAACATTAGCTTATGTCGCTTAATCTTAAACAGTTAGCATTTGTATCTGCGATGTTACTTGTTGTCAATAGCGGATTTTCCCAACTGGGTTTCTCCCATGAAATTGGGGTAATCGTAGGGCCTGTAGCGTTTCAGTCAGATTTTGGGGTACGTCATAACTTGGAAACCAATGCTGGGAATACTGGAATTGGAATTGGGCTTATTCACTACATCAATTTTTCCTATAAGGCAGATTGTAATTGTTATTCCACCGATACCTATTTTAATGATCACTTTAAATTGAGAAGTGAGATTTCCTATAACACTACTAAATTGAACCATTTTGGGGAGTGGGTAGATAATCCAAGACCTGCTTATGACCGATTAAGAGCGCAATCAGGTAGTGCCAACAACTTTGATATTGGAATGCAATTGGAGTACTTTCCCCAAAGCATCAGGGCATTTGCTGCTACAAGATTTTCGTTTGCTCCCTTTATCAGCTTAGGGCCGCATTTTACATCCTATAATCCAAAAGGTTATACTACTTATGGTGACGGCGACATTAATAATAATGACAACATATTCGGTCCTTGGGTCAGTTCTCCTGGTGATGATCCCATTAAATTGGAAGGTGGAACCACGTGGTCCGTTGTGGGAAGTGTCGGTACGCGATACAAATTGACCATCCTTTCGGATTTGATGTTGGACTTAAGATGGCAATATTATTTCAACAATGATGTGGATGGCTTGAACCATAAACTAAAATCCAACAAGGCCAATGATTGGTTGGTGTGGCTCAACTTTGGGTATATTTATTATTTGGATTGATAATAAAACATGAAGTAGTCTATCTGAAAAGTACATGTTAGTTGTCATTACGAACTCAGTGCATAATCTGTTTTGTGAATTACTTGCATTCTACAGATTGCTTCTCCCCATAACTATCGGGATCGCAATGACACAACACTAACTTATTTAATTTTATGTGTCGATTAAAATTAGCCAATTGCCTGTTTTAGATCGGCAATCAAATCCTCCACGTCTTCAATGCCAACGCTCAATCGAATCAATGAATCGACAACACCTGTTTTTTCCCGTACTTTTTTCGGAATGCTCGCGTGGGTCATGCTTGCTGGATGGCCAGCCAAAGATTCTACTCCTCCTAGGGATTCTGCCAAGGTAAAGATTTTCAACTTTTCCACGATTTTAATAGCTTCCTGATAATTATTCCCTTTGGTAGTAAAAGAGACCATCCCACCAAAGTCTTTCATCTGTGCTTTGGCAATCGCATGATTTGGGTGATCCTCAAATCCTGGCCAATAGACCTTTTCAATTTTTGGGTGTTTCGCCAAATATTCGGCCACCGCTTTTCCATTTTCACAATGACGTTGCATTCTAATGTGAAGGGTTTTAATGCCTCGCAACACCAAGAAACTATCTTGAGGCCCACAAATGGCACCACTGGCATTTTGAATGAAATACAATCGATCCGCCAATTCTTTATCTTTTACAATCAATGCGCCCATGACCACATCACTATGGCCGCCAAGATATTTCGTGGCTGAGTGCATGACGATATCAGCGCCCAAATCAAGGGGTTGTTGTAGATAAGGCGTGGCAAAGGTATTATCCACCGCGAAAAGTAGCTTGTGTTTTTTTGCGACTTTAGAGGCTGCCTTGATATCTATGATATTCATCATGGGGTTGGTTGGCGTTTCCACCCAAATGAGTTTTGTGTTTTTGTTGACGAATTTCTCAATATTTGCGGCATTCTCCATGCCTATGAAATGAAATTTAATGCCAAAACCTTCAAATATTTTGGTAAACAATCGATAGGTGCCACCATACAGATCATTGGTCGAAATGACTTCATCGCCTGGTTGCAAAAGTTTGATGACCGCATCAATGGCTGCCAATCCAGACCCGAAAGCCAATCCATGTTTGCCATTTTCGATGCTTGCCAAACCGTTTTCCAAAGCGTGGCGTGTTGGGTTGTGGGTTCGGGAATATTCATAGCCCTTGTGGCCGCCAGGCGTTGATTGTGCATAGGTGGAAGTTTGGTATATTGGAGGCATCACGGCGCCATAAGCCTTGTCATGTTCCTGTCCTCCATGGATGGTTTTGGTATTGAATTTCATCTGTCTTTAATTTATTGTTTTTAATTGTCAGATGGAACAACCAAATAATCAATTGGCGTTACGCAATTAAATTTGGATATTGGATGTTTCATACAGAAAATATATTTTAGTGTTTATCTTATAGGATGCAAAAAAGCAATTACTTTTGTGGCAAAATCCTATCATTTATTCCATTGGTCAGCAAATTTATACTTTAATTTTAACGCCACAAAAGGATGTCATCTCTTTTATCTATGTTTAACAAATCGCTTTCCACCTTAAAAAAATCCAGTCTTTTAAGCATTGTTTTTTTTATCCTGTTTTCTTGTGCCAAGGATCTTCCTCTGACATTTAAAGACCAATCCATTGAGAAAAAAGACCAAGCCGTGGTGGATATTAGCTATCCAAAAGCTGAAGGAGGCAATGAAGAAGTTGCCAGCAAAATCAATAAAACCGTCGAAAACTTTTTAGCCAATGAGATTAACATGAGCGAAACCGTTGACAAAAATCTAACTTTAAATGAAGCCATAAATGGTTTTGACGAAGAATACAAATCCTTTAAAAATGATTTTTCGGATACGACCCAAGAATGGGAAGCAGTGATTGAAGCTGAAGTGACTTACGAATCCGAACACCTTATCTGCATTTCCGTAAGTTCCTATCTCGATACTGGCGGAGCCCATGGCAACAGTCATGTGACCTTTCTGAATTTTGACAAAACGACCGGACAGCTTTTTATCGAAGATGATATTATTAACGACAAAGAGGCCTTTAAAAAATTGGTGCTTCCTTATTTTGAAAAAGCAACCCAGTCACTTTCAGATGAAGAAACAATCGAAGATCCTTTTTTTGGAGAAGGATTTCAACTACCCGAAAATATAGGGTTCCGAAAAGAGGGCATCATCCTTTTATACAACGTCTATGAAATTGCCTCTTATGCCCAAGGCGTCACGGAGTTCACAATTCCATTTGAAAAAGCAAAATCTTTTTTAAAGATTTACTGAAGACTTTTTGTGACACGTCTCACCAAAGCTTCGACGGTGAGACCCTGCCCAATGATCGAGAACACCACGATGATATAGGTTACAATTAAAAAGAGCTCTCGATGCATGGTATTGGTCAAACTCAAGGCCAAAGCAATGGAAATTCCACCACGCAAACCTCCCCATGTCATGATCAGGTTGGTTTTTGGTACAAAATCCAGTCTTTTTGAAAAAAATTTGATCGGCAACCATAGCGAGGCATATCTACAGATCAATACCAGAGGTACAGCAATCAATCCTGCGATAATAGCGCTTGTTTCAAAAGTCAACACCAAAAGTTCCATGCCAATCAACACAAATAAAATCGTGTTTAAAAGCACATCCACCAATTCCCAAAATCGGTCGACATAGGTTTCTGTTTTTTCTGACATTGCGGCATTCCTAACAATATCATTGCCAACAAATAATCCCGCAGTTACCATTGCCAAAGGTGAAGACACGTGAAAATAATGAGCGACTAAACTTCCTCCCATAACCGTAGCAATAGTAATAATAACTTCGATTTCGTAGTTATCGATTGCCTTCAACAATTTATAGGTGCCGTAACCCATAAAAAGACCAAGCACAATACCACCAATTACTTCTCGACCAAAAAGCTTTGCGATATCCATTAATTCCAAAGAAGCACCTGGCGCTGAAGCAATTGAAAAAATAGTTAAAAACACCACCACCCCAACGCCATCATTAAACAAAGATTCACCAACAATTTTGGTTTCCAATCTTTTGGGAGCGTTGGCTTTTTTTAAAATCCCCAAAACAGCAATAGGATCTGTCGGGGATATTAAGGCCCCAAACAACAAACAATAGATAAATTCTACTTGCAAACCAATCAATTGGAGCACATAATACATTCCTGTTCCCACTAACGCTGTAGAAATTAATACACCCACTGTTGCAAAAATCAAGACAGGCCATCTTTGTACTTTTAATTCTTCAAAATTGGTGTGCAAGGAGCCAGCAAAGAGCAAAAAACTAAACATCACATCCAATAAAACCGTTTCAAAGACGATATTGGAGATGAGTTCACGTTCATGAATCAACAAGGTGTCGTTAAATAGACCGATAAGCAACACAACAAGGGTAAAAAGAATAGTAATGACCATTAATCCAATGGTGGTGGGAAGTTTTAAAAACCGTGCATTGATAAATCCAAAAAGTGCCGCCAAAACCACCAAAATCGAAATAATAGAGTAGTATTCCATATTATATGCAATGTTTAAGAGCCAAAACATAGCCCAAATGGATGCCTTCATGAAAATTATTGAACTCAATCGCTTCCATCACATTGGTCAACGTGTTTTTGGTAGTGACCGTATATTCGTGATAATTCTGAAAAACCCCATTCTCATAGTCCTCTTTTGTTTTTTCAATAGTCGGAAACAACAAGCCTTTTATTTCATCGACTTCTGCTTGGGTCAAATCGCGCTCTGGACAAGTACCCTTAGCGAATTTAGTTAACATCTCCTGTGAAATAATCGTAGGCAAACCCGACAATTTATAGACCAAAGCTTGCTGTACTGCAATGGTGTGTGCGATATTCCAAATCATATTGTTCTTAAAACCGTTGGGGATTTTATTCAATTCTTCCAAAGAATAGCTTTCAATGTAGGTTTTTAAAACCGCTCTGCTTTTTAAGGTAATATCAAAAGCCCAATTCATACGTTTATATTTTTTTTTAAAAGTACTTAAATTTCCTTTGAAATCAGTTTCCTTTGTATGTAACTAACGGATCATTTCCAATTCGATGGAAAATTTAGATTTCTTCCCGAACGCAATCTAGATTGAGGGAATGGAATATGCCAATTAAAGAGATTCCCACTTTTGTGGGAAATTAATATGAAAAAAGTTTACTATCTAAAAACTTGCAGCACTTGTCTCAGAATCATCAGGGATTTGAACCTTCCAAGCGATTTCATCTTTCAGGATATTAAGGAAGACCCCATCACTTTACACCAATTGCAGGAATTACAACAATTGGCAGGAAGTTATGAACTTTTGTTCAGCAAACGTGCCCAACTTTATAAAACAATGGGATTGAAAGATCAAGCACTTTCGGAAACCGATTTCAAACAGTTCATCGTACAACATTACACCTTTTTGAGCCGACCTGTTATTGTTTTCAAAGACCAGATCTTTATAGGAAATTCTACAAAAACCGTGGAAGCTGCAAACCAATCCATTCATGAATAACCGCAAATTTGCCTTCGTGGCATTGATTCTGGTGCAATTATTATATGGTCTCAACTATACATTCGCCAAAATCGTCATCAATGGAAATTTTGTCAAGCCTGCTGCTTTTGTTATTTTACGTGTTGCAGGAGCAACCGTACTTTTTTGGCTTTTCGGACTGTTTTTGCCCAAGGAAAAAATTGATAGAAAGGACTTTCTCAAATTCTTTGTCGCTGCCATATTTGGCGTTGCGATAAATATGCTGCTTTTCTTAAAAGGCCTTGAACTTACCACACCCATCAATGCTTCGGTCATAGTGACAATTACGCCAA
>JBDSFP010000147.1:0-12873 GCA_039919415.1 Aquaticitalea sp.
AGTTAATTGTTTAAAAAGATAAAAAGTACGGACATTGTTAACGTAAGGTTAACAATTTACGAATTTAATATTTTAAATTAGAAAAAAAAATAAACATCTTAAAAATAAGCATAATATCGTCGAAAACGTTTTCGGTGCATAATTATCTTTATGATTTTAGAAAATATTAACATTATAAATGTTAAGAGCATAATTTTAGGTAAAGCAAGATTATAATAACACATTTAAAACCTATCTAAAATTAGTTTTTAGCAATCCATTGTTTAAATTTAATAAAAAAATCTTTAAATGTCAACTACGACTCTTAGTAAGATTGCAAAATCATTAGGAATTTCAATAGCCACTGTATCAAAAGCACTGAATGATTATTCAGACGTTAGCGAGAAAACAAAAAAAAAGGTAAAGGATTTAGCGGAAATATTAAATTATAAACCTAATTCCTATGCGCAAAGTCTACGTAATCAGGAATCCAAAATCATTGGATTGATCATCCCTGAAATAGTCCATCATTTTTTTTCCAACATTATTTTAGGTGTTATCAAAGAGGCTGAAAAACAAGGTTATCTGGTCATTACCTTGCAGTCTGATGACTCCTACGAAAACGAAAAAAAACAGATTCAACTTTTAATGGATAAAAATGTGGACGGCATTTTATTATCACTAGCCGATAATACCGTAAATTATAATCATGTTAATGCCATCAAGGAAAGTGGCGTCCCAGTAGTACTTTACGATAAAATAACAAAGCTGATTGACTGTCACAAAGTGGTCATCAATGATCAAAAAGCAGCTTATAACGCCACCAAGCACCTTATTGATATAGGTTGTAAGAAAATAGCTCATATTAGAGGTACATTAAAGCCCCAAACTACAATTGATAGATTTAAGGGTTATAAAAGTGCATTGGAAACCCATCAAATAAAATTTGATAATTCCATTGTTTTCGAGACCAATAGTTTAAGCTCTTTCGAAGATGCCAAAAAAATTGCTGATGAAATTGTATTAAATCACAAGGATATTGACGGCATTTTTGCGATGACCGATTTATTGGCCACAGGGGTTATGGTGCGATTGAAAGAGTTAAAAATTAACATCCCGGAAGACATTTCCATTATTGGTTTTAGCAATTGGTTCTTAACGGAAATCACAAGCCCAAGATTATCAACAGTTGATCAGCCCGGCTTTAAAATGGGGCAAGTGGCTTTTGGTTTATTACTCGAAGAAATCAATGATTACAAGAAAGGAGCTGTGATTACATACAAAACTACCGAAATACCTACTGAAATCATTATAAGAGAATCTACTAAGTAAAATTCCAAATTATATATTCCAAATTCCATCCCGATAACTATCTGGACCATAAAACATCAAAACGAAGCAAAGCCAGGTTGAACTTAGCACAAAAACGATTAGCGTAACATCCTTTTTATGGAAGCTTCAGAAATTGTGGGATTGGCGCCTTCTGAAGCGGCTACCATTGCACCAACTGCGCAGGCAAAATTCAATGATTTGTCTGGAGGAGTTCCAACCGTCAAATGATAGATGAGTGTCGCCAAAAACGAATCGCCCGCCCCAACGGTGTCCTTTACTTTAACTTCGTAGCCTTGGTTGGAATAAAAGATTCCATTGATCAATAAGACAGCACCATCTTTCCCTTTGGTCACACAGATATGACTTGCATTGAACGTATTGGCGATAAAAGTCATATTTTCTTCCAGAATTGAAGAACCAGACTTTAAATGCGATGAAATAAGGGATAATTCTTCATCATTAAATTTTATGAAATCTGCTTTTTGCATCAAATCGTAAAGTAATTCAAAGGTGTAAAATGGAGCTCTTAAATTCACATCAAAAATCTTGAAACTGGCATACTTTATAAGTTGAAAAAGCGTATTCTTTGAGACATAATTTCTACAAACCAAACTGCCGTAAATAAAAACGGTGCTGTTTGAAACCAATTCTATGGCATCCGAATTTAATTCAATAAAATCCCATGAAGCTGGATTTTTTATGTCATAACTGGCAGAACCATCGGTGTCAATAGTGACCTTGACCTGACCGGTTTCATAAGTCTCCTTTACTTGAATATAGTTGGAATCTAAGTTGTTTCCTAATAGGTATTTTAGCAGTTCTTTACCTAATTTATCATTTCCTAATGCGCTGATAATGGCAACATTTTCAACAAAAGATTTCAACCTTAAGGCAACATTCAATGGTGCGCCTCCAATTTTTTTATGATTTGGAAATACATCCCAAAGCACTTCGCCAAAACATGTAAATGTGTACATACAATCTAATTTTTTAAATTTTCAATTCACTTATGACCAATGTATCAATTGATGCTCTGGAATGATTGACCGTATTCAGTTTTAAGTTTTGCATTGGAGCGGTTGGGAAAAACAGTTCCGTCATAACGGTCTTGCCCTGATCATAAAAAATCTCCACGGATGTTTTGTCGATTATGATTTGAATCGATACGTCATTTTTGGAATTCCCATAGTTTGCGGTGGATATTTTTTCGGCAAATTTATCTGAAAATGAAATATCTCCAGATTTACGTCGGTCTATAAAATAATAATGGGCTTTATTATTGATGCCAAATTGGAGTTCTTCTCCATTCGAATTACTTAGGACAAAATTATAGGTGTCCTCTTTTAAATTTGAAAGATGTAATTCAATCATAGCTTTATTAATGTCCATTTCATTTTCATCAATAATTGTATAGGTGTCACTAAATTCAATATCTTTATTTTCTTTAACCATTTTTTTGTAAGATTCAAATTCTTTTACCGGTTCTGAAATCAAAAAATATCCGTCAGCTTCCCTTGTAAGTTTTAGATTTCTGGCAAGGGTCATGGCACTTCTCCAAGTTGTTGTAGGCACCACTTGTGCATATTCCCAATTGGACATCCAGGCCATAAATAATTTTCTACCGTCATCTTTTGGAATATTGGACCAAGTAACTCCCGCATAATTATCTTTTCCATAATCCAGCCAAATGGCTTCCTGTTTTGAAAGTTGTTGCGCAAAAAGTGTGTCCAAAACAAACGTTTTCCCATCAAAATCCCCTACGAAATATTGCGTCCCAGATCCTCCATTGATGTGGCCTGGATTTATACTCTGGATCAACACCCATTTGGTTTCATCTGTACCCTCAACTTGCATAGGGAAAAAATCAGGGCATTCCCAAACGCCTTCATGGGCTCCGAGACCTTCCCCAAAATCGGATAATAACGCCCAGTTTTTTAAATTTGTGGATGTATAGAAAATTGTTTTCTCATAAGTGGCCAAGGCCATTAGCCATTGCTTGTGTTTTGCGTCCCAAACTACTTTCGGATCTCTGAAATCCTTGATCCCTGGGTTTGGAAGTACCGGATTTCCTTTATATTTAGTCCAGGTTTGCCCTTCGTCCAATGAATAGGCAATTCCTTGACTTTGAAAATCGATTTTTCCTGCTTTTTCTCCTTCTATATTATGATAGGTAAAAATTGCGACCACTGCTGTTTTGCCATCCTTGGCAAATCCCGCAGTATTGTCAATGTCAACAATCGCGCTCCCTGAAAATATATATCCCAAAGCATCAGGAAATAGGGCAATGGGTTGCTCCTTCCAAACGATGAGATCTTCACTCGTGGCATGTCCCCAATGCATAGGTCCCCATACATTGTCTTTCGGATAATACTGAAAATACAAGTGATATTTGCCATTGAGATAGAACATGCCATTAGGATCATTCATCCAGCCTTTACTCGGCGTAAAATGAAAATTGGGACGATATAGTGATTCTTCTGAAGTGTTCATTTGAATTGTTTTGTTGGTTGCGGTTTTTGCGGGATTTTTACAGCCACATAACATCAAAAAACATAGACTATATAGTGCGCATGCATTTAGGCAAAAGTTAATGATTTTCATTATTAATTAATTTTTTACTTAAATCTTCCAAAGACAATCCTTTGGTTTCAGGCATTATAAAAATTGCGAAAAATAACTGTAAAACCATCATTCCCGCAAAAAAAGCAAAAATCATCCAGGGGTCATCTTTTAAAATTCCAGCCTTTTCATCTAAAAACACAGGAGTTAATAAAGTAATGACTGCTGCAAATACCCAATGTACGCCGCATCCGAATGAATTCCCCATGGCGCGAACTTTATTCGGAAATATTTCTGAAATGAACACCCAAATAATGGCACCCTGGCCTATGGCATGTGAGGCAACAAAAGTGATAATAAAAGTGAGCAAAATGGGCGCTCCAGCATCTTTTTTAAATGCCCACGCCACTACCGAGAGGCTAATTATGTAGCCAATTGAGCCAATAATGAGAAGTTGTTTCCTTCCGAATTTATCGATTAATCCCATGCCGATAATTGTAAATATCAAATTGGCAACCCCAACATAAACGGACGCCAAAAAAGGATTTTCAACACCTGCTCGTCCAAAAATTTCCGGAGCATAGTACAATAGAAAATTAATCCCGGACAGCTGATTGAAAAATGCAATTAAAAAAGCTAGCATCAGAGGAAAGCGATATTTCCTGGAAAACACGGTTGTAGTTTTTTTTTCAAGGGTATTCAACTCATCTTTAATCTCTGCCAATTTGATGGCTGCCATACCATCATCGTGTGTCACTCTGAGAACTTTAAGAGCTTCATCATCATCCCCCTTTTTAAGGGCTAACCAACGCGGGCTTCTTGGCACTCCCAATATCATAATGCAGTAGATCAAAGCAGGTATTGCTTCAACGCCCAACATCCATCTCCAATCATTTGCCCCGTCAAAACCCTTCAAAGCCAAATTGGAAAAATAGGCCACCAAAATTCCAAACACAATATTAAACTGATACAGGGCGACTAATCTGCCCCTGTTTTTTGCACTTGAAATTTCCGCGATATACATTGGCGCAACTACGGATGAGGCGCCAACACCTAAACCGCCTATGAATCGAAAAAAGGAAAAGGAAAATTTGTCCATTGCCAAAGCGGAACCTAATGCCGATACCAAAAACAGAACCCCAATCCAAAATAAGGTTGTTTTTCGACCAAATTTATCCGCTGGAATTCCGCCCAACAGTGCCCCCACGACCGTCCCCCACAGCGCCATTGACATTATAAATACACCGTGAAACAAAGGCGTTGTGTGCCAAAGATTTTTAATTGGTTCATTGGCTCCCGAAATTACAACCGTATCGAAGCCGAATAAAAAGCCTGAAACCGCAACTGTAATAGACCAGAATAGTATTTTGTTCTTCATTTTATATGCTAAAATAAATTAATTGTGGTAAATTAAAAGAATCCCATACTCTTAAATAAATAAAAGACTTTAATACTATGTTATTTTAAAACGATAACGTTTTCGTTGTAGTAATTATAATTATCGAAATAAAAAAATAGCAATATCTTAAAAAACCGTTATTTTTAATGAAAATAATAAAAAATGAAAATCAAGCTTCTTTTAATTCTCTTCTTTATCTCCCATGCAATTAATGCCCAAAATGATGGTTGGAACATTTCAACGACCTCCAATCAAGACTACACAGGCATTGTGTTGGCAAACGGACGTATTGGCATTTTGCCTTCAGAAGAACCTTTTGAAGTAAAACAAATCATACTTAATAATGTCTATGACAAAGAATCTCCTTTAGGGGTAAGCAGAATTTTGGAAGGCATGAATTTTGGAAATCTGGAGTTGGAAATTGATAGTGAATTGATAACTTCGAAAAACATCAAAGACTGGAAGCAAACCCTTCACATGAAAGAAGCCAGCTTCACAACCTCTTTTTTATTTAAAGACAAAGCTGAAATTTCATACACCATTTATGCATTGCGCAATGTGCCATATTCTGGATATATTGATATTTCCATAACAGCATTACAAAATATAGAAATCAAAGCAACTGGCAAAATTGAAACGCTGGCAGAATACAAAGATCCCATCAGCACTTTTAGAATTTTAAAAGACAATGAGACTACCATGCCGGTCCTTCAAACGGTCGCCAAAAGTAGATTGGGAAAGCACACCGTGGCTACCTCTGCAACTTTTATTTGGCATGATATCAATTCGGGCAGAGCAGACCAAAGACCGGAACTGACCCAAAACAAAGTGTCTGAATACGACAATCAACTATCGTTTAAAAAAACAATTTTAAAAAACAACTCTTTAAATTTTGCATGGACCGGGGCAGAATGTACAACCCAAGATTTTGAAGATCCCCAAACAGAATCAGAACGTTTTGTTATCTTCAATTTATTGACTCCAAAAGACGATTTGATCAATCAGCATACAACCTTATGGGAAAATTTGTGGAAAGGTGATATTGTTATTGAGGGCGATTTACAATCTCAACAAGATGTGCGTTTGGCGCTCTATCATTTATACGCTTTTGGAAGAAGCGACAGTAATTTAAGTATCGCGCCAATGGGTCTGTCTTCCCAAAATTACAATGGCCATATTTTTTGGGATACAGAATTATGGATGTATCCACCTTTATTGCTGCTCAATCAGGATATCGCGAGGTCATTGGTCAATTATCGCTCTGATAGATTGGATAAGGCAAAACAAAAAGCCATTAATTTTGGATATAAAGGCGCAATGTTTCCTTGGGAAAGCGACGATACAGGAGAAGAAGCCACGCCTGCTTGGGCGTTGACGGGAACCTTTGAGCATCACATTACGGCTGATGTGGCCATAGCGTTTTGGAATTGTTACCGAGTTACAAAAGATAAAATGTGGCTTGAAAAAAAAGGGTATCCGATGCTAAAAGAAGTTGCTGATTATTGGGTAAGCCGAGTCAGCAAAAATAAGGATAACAGCTATTCTATTAAGAATGTTGTTGGAGCCAATGAGGATGCTCCCAATGTAGATGATAACGCTTTCACAAATGGTTCGGCTATTACTGCCTTGCAATTTGCAACACTTGCTGCTAACGAGCTAAAGATCATTCCAGATCCAACGTGGAAAATAGTTGCCGAAAATATTAAATTATATAAGTTTCCTGATGGAACAACTATGGAACATAGCAAATATGCAGGAGAGGATATAAAGCAAGCGGACGTCAATTTATTGGCGTTCCCTTTGAATGTTATCAATGACAAGGAAACGATTACTAAAGATTTAAAATATTACGAACCAAAAATCAGAAAAGACGGACCAACAATGGGCAAATCGGCTTTAGCGGCAATATACGCTCAATTAGGTGATGAAGAGAGTGCCTTCAGATTGTTTAAGGAAAGTTACGTTCCCAATAAGAGACCTCCTTTTGGCGCATTGTCCGAAACTGCTACTGGGCATGAGCCCTATTTTGCCACAGGTGCCGGAGGCATGTTGCAAACTGTTTTATTTGGTTTTGGAGGCTTCCGTTTTACTGACAACGGCATCATTCAAAAAGATGCTATTTTACCAAAACAATGGAAATCATTAACAATCAAAGGCGTAGGAATTGACAAAAAAGAGTATGTTATCAAAAGGTAAAATTTTGAAATTCGGTCAGCAATATTATCACTTATATTGAAAGACTATTCTGATGTCTGCCCAAAGGAAAAAGTTAAGGATAGAAATTCAGGAACACAGCTTAATTAATGGTTCCTTATCTCCTGACACAATTCAATAAGCACGCCGTTTGTGGATTTTGGGTGCAAAAACGCCACCAGCTTGTTGTCAGCCCCTTTTTTAGGGGAATCGTTCAAGACTATAAAACCTTCTTTTGTGAGACGATCGATTTCGGCTACAATATCATCCACGGCAAATGCAATATGATGAATACCTTCGCCTTTCTTTTCAATGAATTTGGCTATGGGACTTTCAAGATTGGTGGCTTCCAGAAGTTCTATTTTGTTGGAACCAGATTTAAAAAACGATGTGTTTACACCTTCACTTTCCACCAATTCAACTTTATAAGGTGGTGAACCAAAAAGTGCAGAAAACAATTCGTTGGAAGACTTCAGGTCCTTTACCGCGATACCAATGTGTTCGATTTTTTTCATGCCAACTTCCCGCGAAAGCGGGAATCTCTTTTTAGTTTAAAACAAATTAACAACGATGAATTCCGTTCTCTTCAAAGTAAGTTTGTTGACTCAAAAATACGATATTCCTCAAATATGCTCTATTTTTGCGGTTGATAAGTCTTTCAGAGGCTTTTAGTTATTAATTTTTAGTCCAATGGAAATCCATTGACATCAAAAAATAGAGTGTTTTGGAAGAAAGTCATAGACAGAAGAAAATAGGAGGGATTTTACAGGAAGATCTGGTAGATGTGCTACAAGGAGCTGCGACCAAAGGAGGCATGCGAGGGATCATTATTTCAGTTAGCAAAGTAAACGTTACTTCCGATCTGTCGATTGCCAAAGTATATTTGAGTATTTTTCCAAATAAAGAAGGTGCCGAATTATTAAAAGGCATCCGCTCCAATACGCCGCTCATTCGTCACGAATTGGCGCAGCGTACCAAAAACCAATTGCGCCGCATGCCAAATTTGGAGTTCTTCATTGATGATTCGTTGGAATACATTGAACGCATCGATAAATCCTTAAAACGGGAGGAGGATCCTATTAGAGATGCCGATCTTCTGGACAAACGCAAAAAATCCTAAGTGAATTTCGCGCTTTACATCGCCAAGCGTTACCTATTTTCAAAAAGCAACAGCAACGCCATCAATATCATGACCATGATTGCGGCGTTTGGAGTTGTGGTGGCGGCAGCGGCGTTATTTATAGTTTTATCCGGTTTTGGAGGCTTGAAGGAATTCAGTTTGGGTTTTACCTCCGTTGTGGATCCGAATTTAAAAGTGCTACCTGCCGAAGGAAAATCTTTTAACCTTACCGATAACGATTCCATTGCTCTTTCAAAAATCAAGGGGATTTCAACATTTTCCAAAGTCATTGAAGAGCGCGTCATCATTGAATTCAATAATAAAAATTTGCTGTGTACCCTAAAAGGTGTGGATGAACAGTTCCTGAACGTTACCCGAATGGATTCCATGCTCATTCAGGGAAATTGGTTTGAACCAGGTTCGGGTCAAATCGTTATCGGTTGGGGCATTGCCCATAATCTTTCTCTAGGTGTTCTCGATTTTGGGAAAGTGCCTAAAATATATGTTCCAAAGCCTGGAAAAGGTCAAATAACCTCAGTGAAAGGTGCTTTTAGTACCATGACAGCTGTCAATATTGGCGTTTTTCAGATCAACGAAGATTTGGATAATACCTATGTGTTTACGGATATTGTGAATGCCAAGTATCTCTTGAATTATTCAAACGACCAAATCAGTACGCTCGAAATCAAATTGCAGCCAAATGCTGATGAGACTTCCGTAAGAAGTGAAATATCAAAAATATTGGGGGATAAAATCATTATCAAAAATAGAGAGCAACTGAATGATTCGCTTTATAAAATGCTGAACACTGAGAACTTAGCGGTTTATCTAATCTTTACTTTAGTCATCATCATCGCTTTGTTCAATGTGATTGGGGCTTTGATCATGATGATTTTGGATAAAAAAGGATCGTTGCATACGTTGTTCAATTTAGGAGCTACCGCCAAAGATATCAAGCGGATCTTCTTTCTTCAAGGCAGTTTAATGACACTTTTGGGAGGCATTATTGGTGTTGCTCTAGGAATAATTATTGTGTTTCTTCAGCAGAAATTTGCTCTTGTGCTGTTGACTGCTTCACTACCCTATCCCGTATCCTTGGATTTTATGAATGCGTTGATTGTATTAGCAACAATTGTCGTTTTGGGTGTGTTGGCTTCAAAAATTGCCTCGAGTAGAATTAGTGAGAAATTGGTGCGTAGTTAGTTTTCAGTTTTCAAATAAAGAAATTCCAAATTCAAAGTACCAAATTCCAAAACTTCCAACTTCTAAATTTCACGCAAACTCATATCCGGAAAACGCTTCCAACACCTCATCCAAAACAGAAAAAACATCCACAGAATCATCACTAGTAACCATTCGTGTTCGGTAGTCCTTGAAGTTGGGAATGCCTTTAAAATAGTTAGTGTAGTGGCGTCTCGTTTCAAACACTCCGAGCTTTTCGCCTTTCCAATCGATGGACATCTGAAGATGTCTGCGAGCAGCATCCACACGTTCTTCTAGTGAGATGGGTTCCAAATGTTCGCCTGTTTTAAAAAAATGCTTCACTTGCTTAAAAAACCAAGGGTTTCCAATGCTGGCACGACCAATCATGCAACCATCCAATCCATAAAGATCACGCATTTCCATAGCGCGTTCAGGAGAATCGACATCGCCATTGCCAAAGACAGGAATGTACATGCGTTGGTTATTTTTCACTTCCGAAATTGGTCGCCAATCGGCATCTCCTTTATACATTTGGGCTCTTGTTCTTCCGTGAATTGAAATAGCTTTGCATCCAACATCCTGCAAGCGTTCTGCCACCTCAACAATTTTTATGGAATCGTGATCCCATCCCAAACGTGTTTTTACTGTAATTGGCAAATGCGTTCGCTTAACCATTTCTTCAGTTAACTTGACCATCAAATCAATATCCTTCAAAATGCCAGCACCTGCGCCTTTGCAAACCACCTTTTTGACAGGACATCCAAAGTTGATATCAATGATGTCAGGATTTGATTTTTCAACAATATCAACCGTTTGAAGCATGCTGTCCAATTCCGCACCAAAAATTTGGATACCGACAGGACGTTCCTTTTCATAAATATCAAGTTTCATCACGCTTTTGGCTGCGTCTCGAATCAATCCTTCGCTCGAAATGAATTCCGTGTAAACTACATCAGCACCTTGCTCCTTGCACAATGCACGAAACGGTGGATCGCTTACGTCTTCCATCGGCGCCAAAAGCAATGGGAAATCCGGAAGTAGTATGTTGCCTATTTTTATCAAGGTTGATATTTTGGGGCAAAATTACATTATTTTACTTAATTGCCTATCTTCATCATTACTAAACTGTAATTGACCAATTTGTTACATATCCCTTTCGAACCCATCATTTTTGGCTACCACATCAATATTCACTTGGTGTTGGAATATCTGGCATTTTTCATCGGCTTCAGATATTATGTATATTTAAGGAGGGGAATTGTGGATAACATCAGTTCCATGAACCGGTTGTCCATTATTTTGGGAGCTGTCATTGGTGCGTTGATCGGTTCAAGATTGGTGGGGTTTCTTGAAAATCCATTGGTAAGCATTTCAAAAGAAAATATTATCCAATTGTTGAACGCCAAAACTATCATGGGAGGATTATTTGGAGGATTGATTGGTGTGGAAATTTCCAAAAAAATTATTGGCGAAACCCAATCGTCTGGCGATTTATTCACGTTTCCCATAATCGTAGGGATTTTTATCGGTCGTATTGGCTGTTTTCTATCAGGAATCAAAGAATTTACCTATGGCAAAGAAACCGATTTCTTCTTGGGTATGGATTTGGGAGATGGATTGAAACGGCATTCTTTGGCGTTGTATGAATTGATGTTTCTGATTCTCCTAATTATCTTTCTAAAATTGATTCAAAAAGACAAATCCCTTTCAAGTGGAATGCTCTTCCAATATTTTATGATATTGTATTTCAGTTTCAGGTTTATGATTGAATTCCTGAAACCAAATACATTTTTTATTCTCGGATTGAGCAGTATCCAAATACTTTGCCTAATTTGTTTGCTTTATTACCACAAAACCATTATCAACCTGATGAAACATGCCAGTTAGAAATTATACCTATTACGATTTTACATTGAGCCTTTGCCACGTATGTCTCAAACGTGTCGATGCAAAAATCGTGTTTGAAGATGGCAACGTTTATATGCTGAAACGCTGCAATGAACACGGCAACAGCAAGGTTTTGATAGCTGATGACATTGAGTATTACAAGAACATCCGCAACTATAACAAACCTTCGGAAACGCCATATACCTTCAACACCAAAACGCATTATGGTTGTCCTTATGACTGTGGCTTGTGTCCCGACCATGAACAACATTCGTGTTTAAGTATCGTGGAAGTTACCGATCGATGCAATTTGACCTGTCCGACCTGTTATGCCGGTTCCTCGCCTACGTATGGAAGACATCGCACTTTGGATGAAATCAAAAAAATGCTGGACGCCATTGTCAAGAACGAAAAAGAGCCAGATGTAGTTCAAATTTCTGGAGGCGAACCGACGATTCATCCACAATTTTTTGAGATTTTGGATTATGCCAAAACTTTGCCTATCCGGCATTTGATGTTGAATACCAATGGCATCAAAATTGCCAAAGACAAAGAATTCGCAGCACGTTTGAAAACATACGCCCCAGATTTTGAAATCTATTTGCAATTTGATTCGTTTGAAGATAGTGTATTGCGAGAACTTCGCGGTGCCGATTTGTCAAGTATTCGCCAACAGGCTTTGGAACATCTGAATGAATTGAATCTCTCCACAACCTTGGTCGTCACGCTACAAAAGGGTTTGAATGATCACGAAATTGGAAAGATTATCGATTTCGCTTTACAACAAAAATGTGTCCGAGGCGTTACCTTTCAACCTACGCAAATTGCGGGCAGATTGGAACATTTCAATCCCGAAACCGACCGAATGACCTTGACGGAAGTGCGCAGGAATATTTTGGAACAGACCAACATTTTCAATAACGACGATTTGCTTCCCGTACCATGCAATCCAGATGCTTTGGTCATGGGCTATGCATTGAAATTGGGAGGAGACGTATTTCCATTGACACGCTATATCAACCCAAATGATTTGTTGGACAATAGCAAGAACACCATCGTTTATGAACAGGACGAAATGCTGCAAGGCAAAATGATTGAGTTGTTCAGCACAGGAAATTCGGTGGAAGTTGCCGAAGAAAATCTGAAGTCAATTATGTGCTGTTTGCCGAATATCGATGCGCCAAATTTGGGTTATGACAAT
>JBDSFP010000162.1:0-3802 GCA_039919415.1 Aquaticitalea sp.
ATTACAGTTCATTATAAATACAGCGATAAAAATAAAAACGATGTAAAGTTGGAAGCTGTGAGTTATGGTGGATTATCACTGATAGAAGATGAAAATCTGCCGTCTGCCAAATACGCTACGACAGTCGTACAACAATCTGGATTGGGTGATTATTCTGCGACCGATTTGCAAAAGGTCGTCGCCGGAAAAACTGCGGAAACCTATATAGAAATTTCCGAATTAACTGAAAGCATCTATGGCGTTTCCGTGACTAAAGATGTGGAAACTATGTTACAAATGGTGCATCTGCGTTTTGTCAAACCACGTTTTGATAAAGATGCGTACGAAGTTTTTAAAGGTCAAGTGGACAACTATTTGATACGACGAAGTGAAGATGTCAACGAAAAAATTCAGGATAGTGTAACGGTCAGTTTGTATGGTTTGAATCATCCAAAAAAACGACTTTTCAATTCAGATTATGGAAATGACATTAAATTTGAAACCATTAAAAAAATCTATTTAGAGCGTTTTGAAAATGCTTCCGATTTTGAGTTTTTCATCGTTGGCGATTTGGATGTAGAAACCTTGAAACCACTATTAGAAACCTATATTGCCAGTATTCCTACAAAGAAGAATGCTGAAGTATGGAAAGACAATTCTTCCGAATGGTTGCAAAACACGATTGACAAAGATGTTTTTATCAAGATGGAAGACCCAAAAAGTAACGTTCGAATCTCTTATAAGAACAAGTTCGGCTATAATTCAAAAAACAATTTATTGGCAAGAACCTTGGCTGACGTCCTCAATTTGAGATATATGGAGCGTCTTCGCGAAGAGGAAGGTGGTACGTATGGTGCAAGTGTCTACGGAAATGTGACGAAGCGACCTACCGAAACTGCCAATCTTTGGATTCAGTTCGATTGCAATCCTGATAAAGTGGAAGACCTGTTGAAAATTGTCCATAGTGAATTGGAAAGTCTTTCAAAAGGACAAATTTCTTTGGAAGATTTGGAAAAAACCAAAACCAATTACTTAAAGGAAAATAAACAACAACAAGATGATAGTAGTTACGACATGCAACGTCTAAAAACGTTTTTTAGAGAAGGTTACTATATGAACAATCCAGAGAATTTTGAAACCATTGTCAATGGCATTACGAAAGAAGACCTTTCAAAATTTGCGAGTCAGTTATTACAAAATGTGCAATCGTATGAAATTGTAATCAAACCAATACAGTGAGCATTAAGAAATAGAATTACAGTTAAAATTCACCAAACCAAAACGCATTAAAACCGAAAGACCATGAAAAAAGTAATATTAATACTCTCATTGATAATTGGTTTTAATGCGTTTTCACAAGTGCTGAAGCCAGTAAAATGGATAGCGTCTGTCGAAAAAATTTCGGAGACTGAATATAATTTAGTTGCAAGCGCTTCAGTAGATGCAGGTTGGCATCTCTATTCACAAAGTGTTCCCGAGGATGGTCCAATTCCGACGGTTTTCACTTTTATAACCAATAAAGATTACGAATTAATCCAATCGGTTTCCGAAGAAGAAGGTCACACGGTTGATGACCCAGTTTTTAATATGCGCATCAAATTCTTCGAAAATAAAGGAACGTTCAAACAGCGCATAAAACTTCTCAACAATGAATTGGAACTCGTAAAAGGCGAGGTTGAATTTATGGTCTGTGATGATACAAAATGCCTTCCACCAACCTATGTGGATTTGGATTTTAATTTAAAAGAAGCCGTTCCATATGCAGAAGAGTCAAAATCTGCAAGCAATGGTACAGTAAAAAATCAGAATCAATCGGACTCCGATAAGGTCGTTTCGGAAATTAAAAAAGAAGAAAAACAATCTGACAATAAAGGTCTGTTTGCTATCTTTTTCATTGCATTTTTATCAGGTTTTGCGGCATTGTTGACACCTTGTGTTTTCCCAATGATACCAATGACCGTGAGCTTTTTTACTAAACAAAGTAAAACACGAGCAAAAGGAATCAAAAATGCCATTATTTATGGTATCTGCATCATCGTCATTTATGTATTATTAGGAACAGCTGTGACTGCAATTTTTGGAGCTGATGCGCTCAACGCTTTGGCAACCAATGTTTGGTTCAATATCATATTCTTTTTATTGCTCGTCACATTTGCCTTTTCGTTTTTAGGAGCGTTCGAAATCATACTACCAAATAAATGGATTAACAAAGTCGATAAACAAGCAGATAGAGGTGGACTCCTTGGCATCTTTTTTATGGCATTGGCATTGGCAATTGTTTCTTTTTCCTGTACAGGACCAATCGTTGGAACTTTATTGGTGGAAGCGGCTTCAAAAGGCGGGATTGCGCCAATTGTCGGAATGCTTGGATTTTCATTGGCAATCGCGCTTCCTTTTGCATTGTTTGCAGCCTTTCCAGGATGGTTAAATTCTTTGCCAAAATCTGGTGGATGGCTGAATACTGTTAAAGTGGTACTTGGCTTTTTAGAATTGGCATTGGCTTTCAAGTTTTTGTCGCAAGCAGATTTAGTGTTGCAATTGCACATCCTTGAGAGAGAAGTGTTCCTTGCAATATGGATTGCTGTTTTTGGTGCCTTGGCATTTTATCTCTTCGGAAAAATCAAATTACCACACGATTCGCCATTAATGCATATTTCCGTAGGAAGATTAAGTTTAGGGTTATTGGTGTTGTCCTTCACAATTTATATGATTCCAGGACTTTGGGGCGCACCATTGAAACTCATTAGCGCTTTTCCACCACCATTGGATTATGCAGAGTCGCCTTATGGCGTTGGGAATTCCAGAACTGGAGGAGGTATAATGACCAATGCAGACCAAGAACTACCAGAAGGCGCTCATTTATTGGCACCACATCAAATATTGGCATTCAATGATTATGAAAAAGGATTGGCGTATGCTAAAAAAGTAAACAAACCTGTTATGTTAGATTTTACGGGTTGGGCATGTGTCAATTGTCGAAAAATGGAACAGAACGTTTGGGTCGACGACCAAGTGCTCAATGTTCTTAAAAATGAAGTCGTACTCATTTCATTATATGTAGATGATAAACGTAAATTGGAAGCGGATGAAATAGTAGAATCAAAATTGCGTCCAGGAAAAAAATTGAAATATATAGGTCAGAAATGGAGCGAATTTCAAACGATTAAATTCAAAACAAATACGCAACCTTTTTACGTGTTGATGGGTCATGACGAAGAAAATTTGATAGAACCTGTTGGCTACACACCAGATGCAGACGACTATTACAAATGGATGCAAGAAGGCTTAAAGAACTTTTAGATGGTCAATCACACAAAGTTTAATTCTTTTGTGGTTACCATTAAATTGGTTGGTTAGTTAGCTGAAAGTCACTCTGGAAACTTCTGGAGTGGCTTTCTTTAAAAATGAATAAAATGAAGATGGCAGTTACGGAAAAGCAGAATAAAAAATCAGCGTTGGAAATTCATTTCGAATCATTTAGAAAAAATAGCATTGGCAACGATGTCACTTTTGATTCGCCTTATGGAACACAAAACATGCTATATGCCGATTGGATAGCCAGCGGACGACTCTACCGACCTATTGAAGAAATAATCTGTAATAAAGTAGCTCCAAATCTTGCCAACACCCATTCTTTTTCAAGTGAAAGCGGAAAGTCAACCACTTACTTATATCAAGAAGCAAGAAACGTCATCAAAAATCATGTGAATGCAAATTCAGACGACATTTTGGTCACTACAGGAACAGGAATGACTGGTGCGTTGAACAAATTGTTGCGTATAATGGAATTGCAATCAAACAATGATGGCAGTTCAAAAGAATC
>JBDSFP010000452.1:0-6498 GCA_039919415.1 Aquaticitalea sp.
CTCGAAACAATCGTATTGATGCCAAGGCAGGAAATATTAACAATGCACTAAAACAGGCTTCTGGTGAGATTTGTCTCATTCTAGATCCAGATCATGTTCCTAACGTGGATTTTATCGAAGAGGTCATTCCATATTTTGATGATTTGAGCATTGGCTTTGTGCAAACGGTTCAGACTTATTATAATATTAATGAATCTGCTGTTGCAATGGCTGCCGCAGAGCAGACATTTCATTTTTATGGTCCCGTGATGATGTGTATGAATACCTATGGAACGGTAAACGCCATTGGAGCTAATTGCGTTTTTAGACGATCGGCCCTAGATTCCATTGGTGGACATGCTGCTGGTTTATCTGAGGATATGCACACGGCAATGCAATTGCATGCCAAAGGATGGAAGTCCATATATGTTCCAGAAGTATTCTCGGCAGGGTTGGCACCCTCAACATTGACATCCTATTTTAAACAGCAATTGAAATGGTCACGGGGCACCTTGGAATTGCTCGTAACATCATTCCCAAAATTATTTCCTAACCTCACATTTAGACAAAAGTTGCATTATGGGATTCTTCCCTTTCATTATTTTACGGGATTGATCTACATGATAAGTATTCTAATTCCAGTGGTATCATTAATGACTTCATCGACTCCATGGAATGGTAACGTGTTGAATTTCGGTTTGATTACGATGCCTGTAGTTGCTTCTATTATAGGCATACGTTTTTATGTGCAGAAATGGGTCATAAATAGAGGAGAACGGGGTTTGCATTTATTGGGTGGACTATTGATGCAAATTACCTGGAGTGTTTACCTCATGGGATTATTCTACACGATTATTAGGAAAAAAGTCCCCTATATTCCAACTGTTAAGGAAGATGACCGAAAGACATCACCGTTGATAGTATTGCCAAATTTACTAGTTGGCTTTATTTGTTTATTTTCAATAGTATATGGACTAAATAGGGATTTTACCCCATTTTCAATATTTATGGCTGGTTTTGCTCTTTGGAATGCCATGATCATGTTCAATACATTGCATTTTGCATATCAAAATACTAGCCCTATAGACGCTGATATTCAGTTCAACCTGAATAAATTCAATACCGTAAGCCTTATTGAGAATACGATTTTTTCCTTTTGGCAAAAATCGGCTTTTATAATTCTAACTTTAACTCTTATTGTTTGTAGCTATGCAAACTATAAAAAACAGGACATTAAATCTGAAGGAATGGCCATTGTAGATTCAAGGCAACAGCCATTAAAATATGTCGGTGTGTTTGCTCCCAAAGTGGATAATGGAATGAGTGATTCTTATAAAGTTAAAGAATTTTCACAACTGACAAACCAAAAAATGGATATCGTATCCTTTTACCTTCCTTGGGACAAGTCGGTGCAGACCAGTTTTCCTGAAAAAGAACTCAAAAATGTGTATCTCAACCATGCATTTCCCATGATTACTTGGGAACCTTGGCTCAACACATTTCAAAAAGAGGAGGGCTTAGAAGGACATGTGTTTGATTTAATTGCCAGTGGATATTTTGATGAATTTATCAAGCAGTTTGCCACCCGGATCAAAAGTTTGGAAAGGCCAGTATTTTTGAGATTTGCCCACGAATTCGACAATCCGTTCTACCCTTGGTATGACAGTAGGGATTCTGCCGCCGATGATTTCAAAACTGCTTGGATACATACTTGGAATCTTTTTAAACAGGAAGGAGCAACGAATGTTATTTGGGTATACAATCCGTGGAAAGCGGAACATGTACGTGATTTTTTCCCTGGAGATATGTATGTCGATTGGATAAGTGCCAATATCCTGAATTATGCCAAGCAAGATCAGCCCGAAAAATATTATGATTTTAAAACCTTATACGGATCTTTTCATACTGAAATCAATAAATTGGGAGATTATCCAGTTATGATTTCTGAATTTGGTACCTATAATGATGGCCAATCTCAAAAAGCATGGTTGGAGGATGCCATCAAGGTGATGAATCAAGAATTCCCTGAAATACAAGCCGTCATTTATTTTAATTCCAACGTGGACAATAATATGCCCAATGGAAAAGAAGCATTCTATTATTTAGATTGGACAATTGCCCACACTGATTCAATAGAACTTAAATTTAAAAGTGGTACTCTTCCGACCTATTTATTTGAGAGAAACTCTATGTTATTTCCAAACGAGGGTAGAACATTCAACAAGTTGGAAAAGCTGGAAGATTTAAAAGGCGTGAATTTTAAAAATGGTCAAGACTGGAATCGAGATTATCATGTTCTGACTCGAAAAAATCTGGTTTCAAACTTTACAAAAATTAAAAAATTAGGTCTAAACACCATAAAATATACTTCTAACCAAACCTATGATTACAATGTTACCAACATTTCAAAAGAATTTGATTTAAATCTTTCTTTCGGATTTTGGATTCCAGAACAAACGGATTTCATTACAGATTCAATTCAGGCTTCTATCTTGAAAGATGATATAATAAACGTTGTAAAAAAATATAAGGACCACACCAATATTGTCAATTGGAACTTACAAAATGATTTATTTTCGATTTACCATTCTCAGTTTAATGAACCTCTACTTTCCTACCATATCAACGCTTACATGAGCTGGTTACAAAAACTCACTTCAGAAATGAAACTTTTAGATCCCAATCGACCCATAGTGATCGATTTGAATTTGAGCAGGAAGGAAACTATTTTCGCAAAAAAACTTATGGAAACAGTAAATGGTGTGGATGCGATAGGTCTGATAATAAAAAATGGGAACAATTCCAGTGGATCGTTGGAAGCCTTTCAAAATGCGAAGATACCATATGTATATAACGATATTTCTATTGACATGATGGACACTTTAAAAGTTCTGCCTACACACAAGGCATTTTATATCAGTAATTGGCAAGACCAGTACAGACTGGATAAATTGACGTTTGATGGGATGGTAGATAGAAAAGGGAGATACAAAATGGACTATTTTACACTTGGAAATAAAATTAAAAAATTCAGTAAAATACCGGTTGAAAAGCCCATTAAGATTTTAAAGACACTAACTTTATTGAATTCGGAAATACAAGCTGACTATTATGCCTTGATTTACGATTCCAAAAAAGGTTGGCGTCAAATAGAATTGGAGGACCATTTAAAAGTGGAGTGGGGTTTGGTAAAATGTGATAAATATGGAAACTTTCTTACCATTAAAGATGTTGGAAACAAACCAAACTTATTAATGGACATCCCTGATAATTATAAATCTTATCTGTTACGGTTGTCTGTCATAAAAGGAAACAAAGTCACCTCAACAATGACCACCTTGAACACGCCTTATCATAAATGAGTCAATCCATATTTAAATATGTGGGGTTTTGATTCAAAATATCAAGAAGTTCGTTCATCCACAACATCGACTATTTATTGTTGAAAATGATTATAGGATTTAAACCTGCTTTTTTTGGATATGGAATTAGCTTGACAAGTGGCAATTGCAAAAGAAAAGTAATTTTTGAATTCTTTTAACTTTCGTTTCCACCTAAAAATACAAAAGCCATATCACTGTAGTTAGACTACTTTGACATGGCTTTTTTGAAACAGTTACAATATGATCTATGCAACATTGCTGTTACCTCAGCCGATCAGAACTTGCGCCCTAAACCGTCTTTTTCAATTCAAATCTCACTATTTCAATGAAACACTTCATAACTTTCAAAATGTATTGACATGTTAATCTATGTTTCAGTTAAGTGTTTTTCTTGATGTTCCTTCTTTTGCACTTTGCTTGCGCAATTTACAATTTCCAAAACATTGCTTCCTACCTTGCCTTCTGCTTTCGCTGCCGACATCTTTGGAAACTTTCAATCCTCTCAGTTATTAGCTGCCTAAGCATCCAACACTTTTTAGGATATCATGGCTTTTAAGTTCTTCACGCATACACGTAACACTACAAAAACCTCAAAAAACAACTTTATAAAGAACGTTTCTCTATACGGTTTAGCACTAATTCAATTTTCGACGCTGAAAACAACACAAAGGTTGTTGCTAAATCGTTTGACTAAATTACAAAAAGTTCCATCATTTCCAACGCCTTTTAACATTTTAGTTTTCAACGGATTATCAACTGCACTTATCAACAAAAGTTAATAACTAAAAAAGCCCTGATTTTCAGGGCTTTTATATGCATATGAAATAGACAACTTAGTCTCTCTTTTCCTTGATCCTTGCTTTTTTACCAGTAAGTCCTCTAAAGTAGAAGATTCTAGCGCGTCTAACTTTACCTTTCTTGTTGACCTCGATTTTTTGAAGTGCTGGGAGATTGACTGGGAAAATACGTTCCACACCAACGGTCCCGGACATTTTACGGATTGTAAATGTTTTAGAAACTCCACTGCCTTTGCGTTGTAAAACCACACCTTTAAAGAACTGAGTACGTTTTTTATCACCTTCGCGAATTTCGTAATACACAGTAATGGTATCCCCAGCTCCAAATTCTGGAAACTCTTTTTTATCTACAAATTCGTCTTGTACAAATTTTACTAAAGAATTCATTTCTTTTTATTTAATAAGGATTGATCCAAACCAACATTCACGGACTTCGCCAGAGGTTAATCTGAAATTGGTTGCAAAAGTAATCAATAATTGATGATTTGCAATTAATAAGGAAAAATTATTTTGTTGTTGAATTGTGAAATACTTTAAATTTTACGATGGTATCTAATCACTTCGACCCCCGAAGCATCGGGGCTGAATACTTTTTATTCATCCAGCAAATCCGGTCTTCGTTCCTGTGTTCTTTGATATGCCTGCTCTTCACGCCATTTTTCAATTTTTGGGAAGTTGCCACTAAATAAAACTTCAGGGACTTTCAATCCTTTGTATTCTCTTGGTTTTGTATAAATGGGTGGGGCCAATAAATTATCTTGAAAGGAATCCGTGAGGGCTGAAGTTTCGTTCCCCAAAACCCCTGGAATAAGTCTGATAAGTGCATCACAAAGCACTGCTGCCCCAAGTTCGCCGCCGGAAAGCACATAATCGCCAATGGAGATTTCACGTGTCACGAACAAATCCCGAACGCGCTGATCTACACCCTTATAATGTCCGCAGAGGATGATGATGTTTTCTTTTAAAGAAAGTTGGTTTGCAAGGCCTTGCTTTAAGGTCTCGCCATCAGGAGTCATATATATTATCTCGTCATACGTACGTTCTGATTGTAATTTAGTTATGCACTTATCAATCGGTTCGACCATCATGACCATGCCTGCACCACCCCCAAATTGTGTGTCATCCACTGATTTATATCTATCAGAAGTGTAGTCCCTTAAATTATGGAAATGAACATTGACCAAATCGGCCTCTATGGCTCGTTTTAATATGGAGGATTCAAACGGACTTTTTAAGAGTTCCGGTAAAACGGTTATGATATCGATTCGCATAATGAATTGTATTAAATAGAACTGCAAAGATGCAAAAAAAGTGTTCAACGGGCCTTCGCAGTTTGCAGACATCTCGAAAAAAAAATCCGAAAAAGAGTTTCGGATTTTTGATTGTTATTTTGGTTTTTTCTGTTTATTGAGCTCGTCCTGAAGTTGCCGGCGTACTATCTGTTCACGTTCGAGTGCATTCCGTCGATGTTCTTCAAATTCTTCCTCAATATCTCCCAATGCTTTTTGGGACTGACTAGTGATGGCATTACTGCTTCTGAATTTGTATATGAACAGCAGCAATAATACCAGCAAAATTCCAATAATGGTCCACATGATAACGCTGTAATTGGCTTTGCTCATGGACATTCCAAATAATGCCATATTATCTTTTTCTTCAATAGTATTATCCAATTTAGACTTGGTACCGGATAAATTTGTTTTCAGCATTGATATTTCCTGTACCAAACTATCCACACTTTGTTGCGTCTTGGACAAATCATTCTGAATGGCTTTTAATGAATCGAGCGTGTGCGCTTTTAACTCATATAGCCAAGACTTTTTTACATTTTTAAACTCTTGGTAACTGTAGGATTTCCTGATAACATATTCAAACTGATTGTTGATGGATCCTTCAGTTAATGAAAGCTTGTCATCATCATCGGATTGGTCAGGATTGTCTTGGGCATTTACATTGTAACATACCAACAATGTAAATAGGGCAATGGTCAGCGTTTTAATGGAATACATTGAAAAGTTTTTTAAAGTTTTTTTTTGATGTGATTAATTTTGAACAAGATATGAAATAATAGTCAGTAATTGTTTCAATTTAAACAAATAGCCTCACATTTAGTAAGGCTATTTTTATATACGCATGATGATTATAATTGGACGTCTTGATTTAATAATAAGTATAACGTCTAACTTTGGATATATATTTTGCCAATCGAATGACTTGATGACTGTAACCATATTCATTATCGTACCATATGTATAATAGCACATTTTTACCATCAGATCGAACGATGGTTGCTTTGCTATCATAAATCGCAGGTGCTGAAACACCCACGATATCGCTGG
>JBDSFP010000224.1:0-4088 GCA_039919415.1 Aquaticitalea sp.
GTAAATTATTGATGTGCACATAGATGAAATCAAAATTATCAAGCATGTCACTGTGGTCGCCCCAGAGATGTTCAGCAATGATATCTTTGGAAAGCACACGTTCCTTATTGGTGATGAAAAATAATAACAAATCGAATTCCTTTCGTGTTAAATAAATGGGTTTATCATTGACCAACACCGTCTTTGAACTGGTATTTATAACAATTTCATTAAATATGATCTTGTCGTTACCTTCAAATTGTCCACGTCGCAACACGGCTTTAATGCGGGAATTGAGTTCTGCCAAATGAAACGGCTTCGTCAAATAATCATCAGCACCTAAATCGAGCCCTTTCAGTTTATCATCCAACGAATTATTGGCAGAAATGATAATGACTCCTGCAGTTTTATTTTCTTGTTTAAGAACTTTTAATATGTCGAGACCACTACCATTTATTAGATTGATATCCAATAGTATAATGTCATAATCATAAAGCGTAGCTTTATATGAACCTTCCATAAAATTAGACGCAGTCTCACAAATGTTAGCTTCCTTTTGCAAATAACTTGCAATGGAATGTTGTAGCTCGATTTCGTCTTCTACAATTAAAATCTTCATTTGAATTTTTATGTGTCAGCAAAAATACTTTAGAATTCTTTGTCAATTCTAAAGATAGTTGAATGTATGCAATCAGCCTTCTAAACAAACGCACTATATCCAGTAATAGCCCTTCCAACAATCAACGTATTGATTTCCTTGGTGCCTTCGTACGAATAAATCGCTTCGGCATCCGCAACAAAACGCGCCACGTTGTATTCCAACAAAATACCATTGCCACCCATCACTTCTCGTGCTTGGCTCACTACATCTCTCGTCCGAAGTGAACAAAATACTTTTGCCAATGAAGCATGTTCATCGGTCAACAAACCTTGATCTTGCAATTCCGAAAGTCGATAGACCATAGTTTTCATCGCTGTCAGGTTGGAAAGCATTTCCACCAAATGATTTTGGATCAATTGATAGGAGGCTATGGGTTTGCCAAATTGTTCTCTTTTTTTGGTGTATTTCAGCGCATTTTCATAAGCACCCCTGGCACAACCAACCGCTTGCCAAGCCACACCAGCTCTGGTCATACGCAATACTTTGGCGGTATCTTTAAATGAATTCGCGTTTTGCAATCTGTCTTTTTCTTGGATTCTGCAATCCTTCAAGGTAATGATGGCATTCTGTACGGTTCGCAACGCCATTTTGTCTTCAATCTTTTCTGTAGTAAAACCTGGTGTACCTTTTTTTACGATGAAACCCTTGACTTTATTGGTCACTTCTTCTCGTGCCCAAATAATGGTAATATCAGAGAAGGTCGCATTTCCGATCCATTTTTTCTGTCCGTTCAAGACCCATTCATCGCCTTCAATTCTACAAGTCGTTTCCATACCGCCAGCAACACCACTTCCCACGTTTGGTTCTGTGAGTCCAAACGCGCCAATAATTTCCAGTTTTTGCATTTTGGGCAACCATTCCTGTTTCTGCTCCTCGTTTCCACAAAGATAAATGGAACCCATGGCTAAACCACTGTGAGCACCAAAAAACGTCGAAACCGATACATCCACCCGTGCCATTTCTTCGGCGATGATGCCTTCCATGATGAATGGCAAATCCGGACACCCATATCCTTTATACGCAACGCCACAGATATTTAGTGCTGCCAATTTTGGAATTATTTCCATCGGGAATTGTGCTTTCTTCCAATAGTCGTTGGCTATTGGATCAATCTCATCTTCCATAAAATTTCGCACTTTAAGTTGTATGGCACGCTGCTCTTGAGTCAATTTCAAATCCAAATCATAAAAATCGCCATCGATGGGAGGCAATTTGTGCTGTCCTTTTTTTGCTTTTTCGGTCAGCATTTTCATCATCCCGTTCAATTGTTTTTCGTCGAGTTCGCCAACTGTTTTCATGATTTTAGGCAAATCGATCTTCTCAGAAATTTCGGATAATTCTTTAAAATCGACATCTTTCATGAGTTGTATGATGGACTTTACCTTATGGAATAGTTTCATATCATTATTATTTTAAATTCAAAAGAAATTCCGCAGCTGCGAAAGGTGTTGTTTTTCCATTTTCAATGCGTTCCAATTGAACTTTCAATTCCTTCTTAATTGTGGGATTAGTGTAAAAATCAGATTTCAGTCGGTCTTCGATGGTTTGAAGCAACCAAAATTTGTTTTGCTCTTTCCGTTTGTGGTCAAAGTAATCGTTGCCTTTGGAAAGCTTTAAATACTCTTCAATCAAGTCCCAGACTTGTGAAATACCTTCATTTTTCAGCGCACTTGCCAATAACACTTTGGGTTGCCATCCAGAATCTTTCGCTGGATATAAATGCAAGGCTCGGTTGAAATCCAACTTTGCAGTCTTGGCATTCTTAAGATTGTCACCATCGGCCTTGTTGATTACAATCGTGTCTGCCATTTCCATGATGCCTCGTTTGATGCCTTGCAATTCATCGCCTGCTCCAGCCAATTTCAACAATAAAAAGAAATCGACCATACTGTGGACAGCCGTTTCGCTTTGTCCTACACCAACGGTTTCAATCAAAATAGTATCAAATCCTGCTGCTTCACAGAGGATGATTGTTTCTCGACTTTTTCTTGCCACGCCACCAAGTGAGGTGCCGGAAGGGGAAGGACGGATAAAAGCGTTGTCATCCTTGACTAAATCCTCCATGCGGGTTTTATCTCCAAGGATTGAACCTTTGCTCAAGGTGCTGCTTGGGTCTACCGCCAACACGGCAACTTTTTTTCCATTGGACGTCAAAAACGTTCCAAAGGCTTCGATAAATGTGCTTTTGCCAACGCCCGGAACGCCTGTGATTCCTAAACGAACGGAATTGTTGGCATGAGGCAAACATTTTTGTATGATTTCGTTTGCTTTTTGAAGATGAGTAGGATTGATGCTTTCAACCAAAGTAATCGCTCTGCTCAAGGCGGTCATATTACCTTGGAGAATATCTTTGACCAGTTCATCTGTAGACGGCTGCACTTGTCGTTTGTACTTTATCGACTGAACAGCATATTTGTTGGTGGTTTCGGGTTCTGAAATACCTTTTTGTTCTTGTAATGCAGACGATTTGTTCTTTTTTGTCAAAACAGTTAAGGTTTAACCTATTATTTTGGGTTTTCAACAATTTCCAAAGGGACGTCCACTTTGATTTTGTCCCAAACCAAAGTCATCTTCAAGTCATCGGTTGTGTTGTCAAAAGAGATGGTAAATTGTTCCACAGTTTTGTCCAAATGTTGGACGGGTTCTTCAATATTCATCAAATCGAATTGTGGTTCACGCATCGGACGCATCTGCTCGTCCACGCCCCAAGGATATTGTTTGGTATTAAAGATAATATTCCAAGCGGTATCGTGTGGAATGGTCCAAAGTGTGTATTCGCCCTTTGGCATGTTAATGCCTTCAATCACCAAATCTTTGTTGGTGGTGAATGTCGTCGCTTCGTTAGCACCTGTCCGCCACACTTCATTGTAAGGTACCAGAGCGCCAAAAATTTCACGATTTCGTTTGGAAGGTCTATTATAAAAGACAGACAATTTGGTATCGTTCAATTCAAATTTTACGGTATCCTTCGGACTTAATCGTTTGCTGAAAATATCCTCTACAAAGTACGAATACAAAAATAATCCAAGGGCAACGACCGAAAGCGTGATAAGGGTCCATTTGAGAAACTTATTCATAAAAAAAACAATTAATGGTTTTAAATTTGAGTATAAAGATAAATGAAATAGCTAGAAAGCTAAACGTCCTTAACGTTGTTTTGTAAAATTTTGATATTTTTCCCACTTAAAATTCATAAATTCTGCAACATCTTATTTATTGTCTCGTCCTTAAGAAGAACTAAACCAATAACCAAACGCACAACCAAAGCATGTTTCAAACAGAACTCATTGAAAAATGCAAGCAAAACAACAGGATTGCACAGTTGCAACTGTACAATCAGTATTGTGATGCGATGTATGTGGTGGCCAATAGGTTTGTAAAGGATTCGATGGAAGCTGAAGATATCGTACAGGAAGCCTTTATAAAAGCTTTTAGCAAACTGCATCAA
>JBDSFP010000230.1:0-3517 GCA_039919415.1 Aquaticitalea sp.
AAACAAGTGTTTATTGGAAAATCAGAAAATAATCAAGCTGATTTCGACTTTGATCTAAAATTATATACCGCAAGAAAACAAGCAGAACACCATATCTACAATTCCAAACTTTCTGAAAGTTCTCGGTTTTACCTGCCAAGTCTTTCTACAAAAATCATCATTTTTAAAGGCTTACTTATTCCAGAGGATATTAAATTATATTATAAGGATTTGCAAGATCCATCATTGGTCACGAGATTGGCTTTGGTGCACCAACGATTTTCCACCAACACCTTCCCAACTTGGGATTTGGCTCAACCCTTCCGTTATATGTGCCATAATGGGGAAATCAATACGCTTCGAGGTAACGTTTCCAGAACCTTATCACGTCAGGAATTAATGGCAAGCGATTGGTTTGGGGATGACCTCAAAAGTATTTTCCCAATTATCCTTCCGGGGAAATCCGATTCTGCACAAATGGATATGGTTGTGGAATTATTATTAATGACAGGGCGCTCACTTCCTGAAGTCATGATGATGTTGGTTCCAGAAGCTTGGGAGAAAAACCCTGACATGTCGCCGGCCAAAAAAGCATTTTACGAATATAATTCCTGCATCATGGAACCTTGGGATGGTCCGGCTTCCATTCCGTTTACGGACGGGAATTATATCGGCGCGCTTCTCGATAGAAATGGTTTACGTCCATCTAGATATTCAGTGACAAAGGATGGATTTGTCATCATGTCGTCAGAAATTGGCGTTATTGATATTGACCCTAAAAATGTAGAACGCCATGGTCGTTTGGAACCTGGCAGGATGTTTTTGGTAGACATGAATCAAGGTCGAATCATCAATGATGAAGAAATAAAGGAAGACATCGTATCCAAGCATCCCTATAAACAATGGTTGGATAAAAATCTAGTGCATCTGGCGGATATTCCTGCTAAAAAAGGACCCATCAAACATAAGGAAGACCCATTGGCAAAACGTCAAATCGTATTTGGTTATACCGAAGAAGATTTGAGCGTCCTCATTCAACCTATGGCGCAATTTGGAAAAGAGCCAATTGGTTCGATGGGAAATGATTCACCGATTGCCATACTGTCTGAAAAACCACAACTGATTTATAATTATTTCAAACAATTGTTCGCGCAAGTGACCAATCCGCCCTTGGATGGCATCCGTGAAAAATTGATTACAGACATCAGTTTGACCTTGGGGAAAGACACCAATATTTTCAAGATCAATGAAGACCAATGCCGAAAACTGAAAATCCAAAACCCAGTCATCTCAAAGCATGATTTGGATAAAATTAAAAACTACACTAATAATCCTGATTTTGTTGTAACGACTATTTCAATTTTATACGAAGTCGATAAAGGTCTGAATGAATTGGAGCGTGCCTTGCAAAACCTCGTAAAACAAGCTTCCGACGCCATCGACGAAGGTGGCAATATTATCATCCTTTCAGATAGAGGCGTCAATAAAAAGTTCGCTCCCATTCCTGCTTTGTTGGCCTGTTCCTACGTGAACCATGAGTTATATAAAATAGGAAAACGCGCCAAAGTAAGTATCATCATCGAATCTGCCGAACCACGCGAGGTACATCATTTTGCATTGCTTTTTGGATTTGGTGCAAGTGCCATCAATCCATATATAGTGAATGAAATTGTTCAAAAACAAGTGAAGGACAATGAAGTTCAGGGCATGACTTATATTCAGGCCATTCGAAATTATAATCGTGCCATCGGGATGGGAATTCTTAAGGTGATGAACAAAATAGGTATCTCAACACTAAATTCCTATCGTGGTTCGCAGTTGTTCGAATGTATTGGATTGAACACGAACATAGTGAATGATTATTTTCCAAATACCATTACAAGGATTCAGGGAATTGGCTTGCGCGAAATTGAAAAGGAAATTTCCAAACGCCACCGAAAGGCTTATTTTGAAAATTTAGTGGAGGCCGATTTAGGTCTGGAATTTGGGGGCGATTATAAATGGCGACGCAATGGCGAAAAACATGCGTTCAATCCGTTGACCATAGCAAAATTGCAGGAATCTGTGAGGAACAACAAGCATGCAACCTTTAAGGAATATTCCGATCTGGTCAATGAACAATCCACACAATTAATGACTATTCGAGGGTTATTTGAGTTCACGAATTATGACCCGATTCCATTGGAACAAGTGGAGCCTTGGACCCAAATCGTTAAGCGTTTTAAAACTGGAGCGATGTCGTATGGGTCTATTAGTAAGGAGGCTCATGAAAATTTGGCGGTTGCCATGAATCGTATCGGAGGTAAAAGTAATTCGGGAGAAGGTGGTGAAGATGAAGAACGTTTTTATAAGGATTCCAATGGCGATTGGAAAAATTCTGCCATCAAGCAAGTGGCATCTGGACGTTTTGGAGTGACCTCAAATTATCTGACTAATGCGTCCGAAATTCAAATCAAAATGGCGCAAGGTGCAAAACCTGGAGAAGGTGGACAATTGCCAGGGCCAAAAGTAAATCGCGAAATCGCAAAAACCAGAAATTCGACGCCCTATGTTGGGCTCATATCGCCGCCGCCACATCATGATATATATTCAATTGAAGATTTGTCACAATTGATATACGATTTAAAATCCGCCAATCGAGATGCCAGAATCAATGTGAAATTGGTTTCAGAAGTTGGTGTAGGTACCGTTGCGGCAGGTGTTGCCAAGGCTAAAGGTGATGTCATTTTGATTTCAGGGCATGATGGCGGAACTGGCGCAACACCGTTGACTTCCTTAAAACACGCTGGGTTACCATGGGAATTAGGATTGGCGGAAGCACAGCAAACCTTGGTGATGAACAATTTGAGAAACCGTGTAGTTTTGGAATGCGACGGACAATTAAAAACAGGTCGCGATGTTGCTATCGCATGTCTATTGGGAGCAGAAGAATTTGGTTTTGCAACCGCGCCTTTAGTAGCTTCGGGTTGTATCATGATGCGCGTGTGCCATTTGAATACTTGTCCCGTGGGAATTGCAACTCAAAACCCTGAATTGCGTAAAAAATTCAAAGGAAAACCAGAGCATGTGGTCAACTTTATGTATTTCGTGGCGCAGGAATTACGTGAGATTATGGCTGAATTGGGCTTCCGAACCGTCGATGAAATGGTCGGTCAGGTACAAAAACTCAATCGCAACAAAACAATTGATTTTTACAAATCGAATGGTTTGGATTTATCGCCGATTTTACATCAGGTTTTGGTTCCTGAAGGCACTAAATTATTCAATACAGAGAAACAAAATCACGATTTAGAGAAAGCGTTGGATTTTGAAATCATACGTCGGGCGCATCCTGCCATTTTCAGAAAGGAAAAAACGGTGTTGGAATCAAAAATCAATAATCGAGACCGTGCATTTGGTGCCATTTTAAGTAATGAAATTTCCAAAATTTATGGTTCACAAGGACTTCCTGAAAATACGCTGAAAATTAATTTCACCGGTTCTGCAGGTCAAAGTTTCGGTGCTTTTGCCACCAAGGGCTTAACCCTGGTTATTAACG
>JBDSFP010000261.1:0-5367 GCA_039919415.1 Aquaticitalea sp.
TTCCCGCTGGGCAACTTGAATGATTTGGGCTTGATTTTGTTTGAACAAGTGTCGAACACTTTTTACATTGGTAATTTGTGTCGCCAACAGCCCCTAAGTTTGTCCATTCGTGATAATGTCCCTCAGGGCAACTTGAGGAACTTGGCGAACTGTCTTTTTTAAGTGCAGTCGCACATTTTTTACATAAGTACCAACTTAAACTCATAAAATTAATTTTAATTTATGCTTACTCTATTCAGTTTTCAGCAGACCTGTTTTGATATAATTGAGTTACAAAAAAAATGTCTTTGTGTAGATATATGAAGTGTCGCAGCAACATAGCAGCTAACACGTAAATATACGCACTCACATTTTACTCTCCAAAAATAAATATTATTGATTATCAAGGCTTACAAATTTGCTTTTTCAAATTGTTGTTGCGTCAATTGCTCTACAACTCAATCCCGCCTTTCTTAAATAAATCATCTAATGGACTTGCAATATTGACTAACTGCTCCCTTCTTACATGCAAATACCTCATGGTGGTTCTTATATCAAAATGGCCTAAGATTTCCTGAATATATTTTACATCTACTCCTTTTTCTAACAAGTGTGTTGCGAAGCTATGGCGCAATCCATGAAAAGTTAAATCCTTTTGAATTCTTGCTTTCTTCCTTGCGTTTTGAAAGACCTGTTGCGCACTTCTGTGACTATATTCCTTTCCCGGCTTTATACCTTCAAATACATACACCAAAGGCCTCGGCTTACATTTTTTAATATAAGCCCTTAGTATATCTAGTACTATCGGGCTTAATGCAACATAGCGGTCCTTTTTGCCTTTGGCACCTTTTAATAACAATTGCATTCTGTCGCTATCTACATGTTTTATTTGTAAGGCAGTTGTCTCACTTACCCTCAGGCCTGCACTATAAGCCGTAAATAAAATAGCCTTGTGTTTAAGATTAGATAAAGCATTAAACAATCGTGCTATTTCATTTTCTCCAAGCACGTTAGGCAAAATAAATGGTTTCTTTGGTCTCGGTATGTCAAAGAACATTTTCTCTTTATGTAAAACTTTCTCGTAATAAAATTTCAAAGCATTCATCTTGCTATGGATTGTATTTTCCTCTAACTTTAATGTATTGATACAGTATAAAATATATTTTTGCAATCTATCCGGAGAAAGGTCTTTCGCTGGATTTTTTTGCAGCACTTTTAAAAAATTACCAAATTCACCACAATAGGTGCGTATCGTACTTTTGCTATATCCATTTAAAATTAATTGGTTTTTATATTTTTCAAATTCAAGTTCATTTTCAGGCCAGATTTTTTCTGGAGCAGAGTAATTGGCCTGCTTGGAAATTGGTTTTTTTATTGTACCAGATGTAGAATTTGAGGGAGCAGGTAGGTGATTAATAGAATTTGTTCCTTTATTCTTTAAGTATAGGTTTAGTTCATCTCTTTGAATAGTTGCCTGATCTGCCAAGGCCTCTGCCAATGCTTCATAACTTTCTTTTTTGCATGGCACATGCCAGCAATTATGTGTCCCGACTTGTCCGCCCCAAATATTATTAAAGTATAACTGACTGATAATACAACAGTTAATTTTAGAATTTTTGTAATTTGCTGACCTAATTGTCCAAAATGTACAAAATTAGGCAAATAAAGTATGCTATAAATTCTGTTTCGATTCAGGTATATAAAATTGTAGATCGGAGAAGAGTGATCGTGAGGCACATTGGTACTGCCCACAATGAACTGGAGAAGATCGACTTGCTGGCTTTGGCGCAGGATTTTATCAATAAGATTTCAAAACAATTCATTTTATTTGAAAGTGACCAGACCAATAATATTCTGAAGGTGAGTCAGACAGAGTTTAAGGGAGTTTATTTCAGTTTTTTGTATGAGTTGATTTTTAAGTTAATCATTCAAATAGGTTTTGATAAACTGAAGAAAAATTTCCTGCTTGATTTGGTTATTATGCGAATGGTGGAACCTGCATCAAAACTGCGTTCAATAGAACTGCTGAAAGAGTATTTTGGCATTAAACACAGGCGGCAAAGCTACTACGAATCAGCTCCTCAATGGCTTACTTTAAAATCCAAAGCAGAGTCTGTGGCAATCGAATTTGCAAAGAAACAATACGCCTTTAAGTTTGACTTATTATTTTATGATGTAACAACTTTATATTTTGAATCCTTTCATGAAGACGACTTAAGAAGGACTGGTTTTTCCAAAGACAATAAATCCCAGCAGCCACAAGTTTTAATAGCACTAATGGTCACCAAAGAAGGTTTCCCGATTGCCTATGAAGTATTTTCCGGCAATACCTTTGAAGGGCATACCATTATTCCTGTAGTAAATAAATTTATCAAAAAAAATACAATAAAAAATTTTACAATTGTTGCTGATGCTGCAATGATTAGCGAGGAGAACATCGCAGGATTAAGGAAAAACAATATCAATTATATTGTTGGTGCCCGATTAGGGAATTTACCTTATGAAATTATTAAACAGATTGATACCGATATTATTCGTGAAGATGGGAAAAGCATACGATTGCAAACAGACAAGGGATATTTAATTTGCAGCTATTCTTCTGTGCGATACCGCAAGGATAAATATGAAATGGAAAAACAGATTGAAAGAGCAAAGCATATTATAGAAAATCCTTCAAAGACCAAAAAATTAAAATACACAACTTCTAATGGTCAGAAAATAGAACTCAATGAAAAGCTCATTAATAAAAACAAAAAGCTACTTGGAATAAAGGGATATTATACTGATTTAGAAGAAAATGATGTAGACAATCAAACAATAATTAAGCGTTATCATGAGCTTTATAAAATTGAACATGCATTTCGAATATCAAAAAATGATTTGGAGACAAGACCCATATTCCATTTTAAGGAAGAGCCTATAAAACTTCATATCTTAATTTGCTTTATAGCCCTTGTAATATCAAAATATATAGAGCTACAGACAAACGCTTCTATCAAAAGATTTATTCACGAATGCAAAAAAATAACAGACGCCAGGTTAAGGAACAAAATAACAAATAAAGAAACTACATTGAGAGTTGCTTTAAATGAACAAGTAACTGAATTTTTGCAAAAATTGAAAATGCTGACCTAAATTGGACAAGTCGGGAGACAAGCTCTTTAAAAGTACATTTGTTGGAATTTAGCCAGATTCGTTAACCATGATCTGATAATGTAAAATTACTGTTGGTGTAGGACAGTCTTAGGATATTTTCCAACTGATAAATTTAAAAAGAATATTTTTTTTTAAATTTGGTCATTAATCTTTTCCAGCACTGCTTTTTAAAATAATATTTTTTGCTGAAAACTTACTCAAGAATTTTTTCGAGTTTAAGTGGATTTTGTCTTGCATCCCAAATTGTAATGAAACTTATACAAGAATCAAACTCTTTATAAACCAACAGATAATCCTTTACAATTTTTCGGAAATCTTTATATCCGGAAGGCTTGCCTATTTTGGGGAATGTCGAAATAATTTCTGCGGCATCATTAAAAAGCTGATTTAATTTTCTACTTTAGATTATTGATTTATTTCTATTTTTCCCATAAAGCAATATTTCCTTTCGGTCATTTTGGGCCGTCTCTGACCAGGTTATTTTTTTAGCCATTCGTCAATTTCTCCATTAGCTTCATCATTTGTAAAGAATCTTCCTTCATCTTAATCACAAATACCTTTGTCGATCTTATTTTTTTGATCATCAGATAAGATTATCTTATCGACTTCCTGAGTGCTGACTTCCAGAATCCTATAGACTTCTTCCAGAATTTTATCATCGTCTGTTGATTGAATTTTATCTATCAATTGTTTTTTCATTTCTTTTAATGACATACACCTTAGCTTTTACCAAATTAAAGTAATTAATGCAGAATTGAATGCTCCATAAAACTTTCAATTAAGGTTCGAATATAGCTTGAAGGGATTCATTACTATGGAAACTCTGAGACCTTGCTTAATGGGTAAGGTTCTCACAAACCATGATTTAAGATTTTAGGATTTCGGTTGGTGAGTACAATTGATAAAAAAATTAAATTATCAAAGCCTATAACATCCCCTTCCCTTTCTCCCAAAACCCCTCCATCTCATCCCCTGGCACTAACGCTCCACCAGTTGCCCAAACTACATGCGTACTATTTGATTCGATAAGATTATTATCCTGCATATAACCACTTTGATTAATAATTCCCGGACCAATCAAACCGGCCGTAGCAGACGGTTCTATAGAAATATGCTCACTGTTTTTCAATAAATAAAGCAACCGGAAAAGTTCTGCATCTTCAATGGTATAATCACCACTGATCAATAATTTACTGATAGCTGTTGCAAATGCGGATGGCCTTCCAACAGCCAATCCATCGGCTTCGGTGATGTTGTCAATACCAAAATCATGAACACTTACTTTTTCCATCTTACCGGTTAGTAACCCAATTAAAACAGATGGAGAATGAGTTGGTTCCACAAAAAAACAATGCACATTATTTCCAAACAATTGTTTTAGCCCAAATGTAGTTCCACCCGGCGAGCCACCGACGCCACAAGGCAAATAAACAAAGAGCGGATGTTCGACATCTACTTTTATTTGCTGTGCTTCTAACTGATTTTTCAATTCAAAGGCAGCCGTACTATATCCCAGGTATAAATGTTTTGAATTCTCGTCATCTACAAAATAACCTTTGGGATCAGCGTGAGTTGCGCTTCTTCCGGCAGCAATTGCTTCGCCAAAATCACCTGAAAATTCCAGGACTTTCGCACCCTTTTTTCGCAACAGATTCTTCTTCCATTCTTTGGCATCTGAGCTCATAAAGACTGATGTGCGAAAACCCAACTTTGCACCCATAATGCCAATGCTTAAACCGAGATTCCCTGTGGATCCTACACCAATAGAAAATTCACCAAAAAATTTCCTGAACTGAGGAGATCCGAAAATGGCATAATCATCTTCATTTTTTAAAAGACCATTTTGCAAAGCCAGCTGTTCTGCATAATGAAGTACTTCATTAAAAACCACCTCTTGCTTTTATGGAACCTGCAATAGGCAATTCATTGTCGCATTTCAACAAGAATTTTCCTTTAATTGAATAGCCATAATATTCATTCAGCGAAGCCTTCATTTTTTCAATTCCCTGGAGCGGAGACTCAATATGGCCATTGGTTTTCGCTATTTCAGGAAATGCATTTTCCAAAAAAGGCGCAAAACTTCTCATAAGTTCCTGCGCATCTTCCATATCATGAATATTTAGTGGAAGAGATTTAATGCTCTCCATTTTCTTCTTATATGGATTAAGCCAGTTGACAGGTTTTAAGGCAATAATTTCTTTTAGAAGCGGGAATTGATTGACCCAAATTTGC
>JBDSFP010000463.1:0-4590 GCA_039919415.1 Aquaticitalea sp.
ACCAACAATTATAAAACCTCTTCCAAGTGCACTCAACTGTTCAAAAGTTGATGTTCTCGTATTTGCTCCAATAATGGAATTTGTAGATATTTTATTTGTTATAGCTGTATCTACACCTATCATAAAATCGGCATCAACCGATGTATAGGTCGATTGACTTTGAGAGAATTCACCTGCCGGACGGTAGGCTGTCCCGAATGGGGTTACATCCCTTCTAGACAAATCATAGGTATCAATACCTGCTCGACCAGAGGTATACAACCAATCTGTTATATCATAACGCAAAACAGTGGAAGCAGTGAATCTATTTTTCTTGTCATCATTATTAAAATCATTTACTGCCCAATACGGATTGGAGATAAATGTACTTGGCTGAAATAAAAGTTCAGTTCCTTGTTCATTAGATCCTGGCTTTAAATCGAAAATATTCAAACTACTGGGCAACACATAAGCCACAGTATTTGCATTACCCGGTGTATCTCCAATATTAATACGGTTATGTACTTTCTCAATAATATATTTAGCATTGATTGTTGAGGTAAGTTTTGGATTGATTTTTGCCGAAGCATTCAAGGATAATGACTTCCTGTTTAAAGTTGTTTCTGGAAAAATATCCCTGTTATCCAAATTAGACATAGAAAAACGATAATTGTAACCATCACCTGCTTTCGACAATGCAAGCGTATTTATGGCAGTAGTACCTGTATCATAAAATTTGTCTAAATTATTTCCCATATAAGAATACGGTCTTTTAACACCATCCCAATTATAAACAAGCGAACCGTCCAATAAAGCACCCCAGGACTGAAGTGTACTAACGAAAGAATCATCAATTGCATTTTCTGCATTTGCAATTTCAACAGGGTTGTTGTTGGAATCATATTCAAACCCAGGTTTCAATCCATTGTCACCTTGCCCATATGTAGTCTGTATATCTTGCAAATTAGTATTTATTCTATCAAAAGTGTAAGAACTGGAATACTCAATTCCCAAATTTTTCTGTCCCTTACCGGATTTTGTAATAATCATAATAACACCATTAGAAGCTAATGAACCATATAATGCTGCAGCTGAACTACCTTTTAATATGGAAACAGATTCTATATCATCTGGATTGAGTGAAGAAATATCATCACCACCATCTCCTGTACCATCATTGGTTGGACCTACAACAGAACCATTTGTGTTATTTATAATTGGTATACCGTCAACCACATAGAGAGGTTGATTATTTCCCGTTAAAGAACTAGCTCCACGAATAACTACTCTACTTGAACCCGAAACCCCAGTACTGCTAGTAGAAATATTAACGCCAGCTACTCGACCTTGCAGGGAATTTATCGCACTAGCTGTTTTAACTTGAGAAACTTCATCACCATCAACTTTAGTCAAAGAATACCCTAATGATTTTGCCTCACGCTTTATTCCTAAAGCAGTAACTACAACTTCATTAAGGCCAGTAGCGTCTTCTTCCAATGAAATATTTACCACTTGATCCCCTCCTTTCAAAACTAAAGATACGGTCTTAAAACCAATAAAACTAAAGACAATTGTATTACCCTCAGAACTGTCTGCTATTAAAGAATAATTTCCATCAAAATCAGTAACACTGCCAATCGTAGTGCCTTCAATTGTAACATTTACACCAGCTAAAGGAATATTACTCCCTTTTTCCGTAACAACACCAGAAATTGAAGCAGATTGCGCAAAAGAACTATGCGCAAAAAACACCAGCAACAAAGTGATTAATTGATAATAATAATTTTTCATGTGAGTTAGAATTTAGTTATTTAAGTAAAAATAGAAAAATTAAATTAAAAATGCGACATTTTGTAATAAAATGCGTTTTTATAAGCAAAATGTCGTAAAATATTTCTGATTTAGTTATTTATATACGTAAAATCAAATTTTAATGAAAATTTTATTTTTATACAGCAAAAAACAAATAAACCAGAAAACGAGAATATGACTTAAAGCAAACAATAAAGAGCCATTCATGTTTCCGGCTATGGGAGAAAAGATTTCAGTAAAAAGAAATTTGTAAGCGGAAATTTTAGTGCCAACGTTTGATGTGGGTACATAGATTAAATAACTAATGGTTCTCACATACAAACCAGAAAAAACAAAAATAAATAAAGGGTTAGTTCCAAAATGAACAAAAGGTCTAGACCATTTGCTATATCCTTTAAAATCAATAACAAAAATCAAAAAAGCCATAAACAGCATACCTAAACCAGCTGTAAATAAAACATAAGAACTTGTCCAAAGGGCTTTATTAATAGGGAAGAAAAAACCCCAGATAGCACCTATAATCACTAAGATGGATCCCTGAGCCAATAATTTTTTGATTTGTGAAAGATTTGACGTTTCAGCACTAATAGTTTGACCAGTCAAATATCCAATGATCACTGTTCCAATCGCTGGGATAGAAGACAATAATCCTTCAGGATCAAATGGAATACCAAACCCTTTGTAGATATGCTTCTCTCCAAATACAAATAAATCAAGCTTTCTAACAACATTATATTTTAATGAATAAGAATCTAATTCTGAACCAAAATACAACACCCCCCAATAACCCAATAGAATTAAAATCAACACAATAAACAAATTACTTCTTTTAAAACTCAAGCAAAGAATGGCGCCAGCACAATAAGCCAAGGCTATACGCTGTAAAACCCCCATAACCCGTACCTCTTCAAAATTGAAAAATGGGAACAAATTCAAGAACAATCCAAGCAAAAATATAATCACAGTCCTTTTGAGTATTTTCGACACGACTTGTTTAGATATTTTGGTTTCGTACTTTTTAAAAGAAAACCACACAGATAATCCAACAATAAATAGAAAAAAAGGAAATACCAAATCTGTTGGAGTACACCCGTGCCATGCAGCGTGTTCCAGCGGTGCATAAACATAATCCCAACTGCCAGGTGTATTAACCAATATCATAAATGATATTGTAATACCTCTTAAAACATCCAATGATAAAAGTCTTTTGGAAGAATTCATAATTTTATATATTTAGCAATATTTTGCGAAAATAATTCTCAAATATATTATTATTATTTTTAACTATGCGCATTCCAATGCTAAAACATGCAAAATAATGCCTATATTTATAAAAAATTTGCAATTTATTTGATTAAATATATATGAAAAAAAAAGAGCGTCAACAAAAAATAATTGACGAAGTAAGCATCAATAGAAAAGTCAGTTCTGTTTTTTTATCCGAAAAACTTAATGTTTCTGAAGATACTATTAGAAGAGATGTTAAGGATTTGGATACTCAAGGATTATTGACCAAAGTACATGGTGGTGCAATTTCAACAATTCAAAAACTTTACCACTATAATGAAGATGTTATCTATAATAGAGAAAGTAAAGTTCGTATAGCACAAAAAGCCATTACTTTAATTGAAGAAGGCATGGTTATAATTATGAGTGGAGGAACTACGAATCTGATGGTTGCTAAATTATTACCTAAAAAATTAAAAGCTACCATATATACCTATAGCCTACCTATAGCAATGCAACTTACCGAGCATCCATTGATTGAAACCATCTTTATTGGAGGAAAAATCCATAGAAGCTCAATGGTTACTACAGGCATCGATGTTATTCAATATTTATCAAATTTAAGAGCAAATATTTGTTTTATGGGAGTTAGTGCCTTAAGTCTTGAGCAAGGCATAACTGATGAAGGTTATGAAGTTTCTATTATTAAAAAAGCTATGATAAATGCATCAGAACACATTATCTATCTAGCGACTTCAAACAAATTAAACTCAATACTTAATTACGACGTTTGTGGTTTAAAAGAAATTGATACCGTTGTAACAGATCTTGATTCTGATGATCCTGGACTTAAAGATTACAAAGCTGCTGGATTAATCCTCGTATAATTTTATATTAAGTTTGAGACTTGATATTGGTTTAGGCACTTAATCCTATTCTTAAATAAGCCATATATTTGTTTTCTGACTGAATTTATATTGTTTATAAAAATCGCAAAATTTTTCTATGAGTAAAAAAACAGCTCCTTTTTCCTTTTTAACGATATTATCAACTCTATTGTTCAGTCGTAGCAATAAATTAACTCATGCATATTTTTCAGAAAACATCCCAAGAGTTAAAAGAGAAATTAGTGCCGCTTGAATAGCAACCGTTGCTAATATCAATTGGCCAAGGCCCTCAGCTTATAAGCTCTAAGTACTAGAGAGGTGCCGATAGCTACGCGGACGGACTCCCACACCTCGCAGTATCACTCCCAAAAGCGTGAAGTGCCTGCCTATCGGCAGACAGGTCTACCAATTCCAGTAGAAAACAAAAAAGCCCCTCAAAAAGAGAAGCTTTCGTTCAGTACGGGCGGGGAGACTCGAACTCCCACACCTCGCGGCACTAGATCCTAAGTCTAGGGGAAATCTAGCGTGCATTCATAAATCACTGCTAATGAGGAACAATTTAATTGGGCAATATGTAGTATTTGAATGAATTTGGACTTATTTGGGCAATTGTTGTACCTATGTTGTACCCACATAGAATTTATAAAAAGTGAATTGCAACACAACGACGGTATATACCACCTTT
>JBDSFP010000016.1:0-5519 GCA_039919415.1 Aquaticitalea sp.
AATTCTATATTTGCCCGCTTGTTCCGAAACTTTGGAATCGGAATAATAATTTGATCATAAAAAAAATATTACAATGCAAAACAAAGGATTAGTAAAGCTTTTTGCAGTGCTATTTGGATTGGTGAGTGTCTACCAATTGTCATTTACCTTCAAAGCCAACCAAATTGAAGCCAATGCTGAAGAAATTGCAGCACAAAAATTTCAGAACGACCCAGTAAAAAGTAATGCCGAAGAAGTACGTTATCTGGACTCCTTGTCCAAAGTAGAGGTATTCAATATGGGAATTGCCAATTATACCTACGATGAGGTAAAGGACAAAGCCATGAACCTTGGTCTCGACCTTAAAGGTGGGATCAATGTCATTCTTGAGATTTCCGTCAAGGATATCTTAAAGGGACTTGCCAACTACAGTAAAGACCCTGTGTTCAACAAGGCGTTGGATGATGCTTCCGAACTTCAAAAAGACAGTCAAAATACGTATGTGAATGATTTCTTTACAGCATTTGAGAAAATCAAGGGTGATAAAAAACTGGCATCCCCAGAGATTTTCGCCAACAGGACATTGAGTGAAGAAGTCACTTTTGATATGTCTGATAATGATGTCAAACCAATCATCAGAAAGAAAATTGATGAATCCATAGTTTCAGCATTTGAAGTATTGCGCAAACGTATTGACAAGTTCGGAGTAACATCTCCAAACATCCAACGTCTTGGAAATTCAGGTCGTATTCTTGTGGAATTGCCGGGCGCCAAAGATGTGGAGCGTATCAAAAAATTGTTGCAAAGTACAGCCCAATTGGAATTTTGGGATGTATATAAAGGTGAGGAATTCGGTCAATTTTTAGGACAGGCCAACGAAACCTTAAAAACTTTGGTGGACACCAAACCAACCACTGAAGTGGCCAAGGATTCAATAGATGAAGCCAACCAGAAAATCAAGGAATTGACTGGTGAAGTCGGAACGGATTCTACAGATGTTGCAGTCAATCCATTGGGAAATTTACTCAGAGGTGGACCAAGAGGCCCAGTTGTGGCAACGTTTGAAGCTAAAGACAAAGGCTTGGTCATGTCTTACCTTGACAAGCCGCAGGTAAGAGCTTTGTTGCCAGCTGAAAAACGTTACGTCAAATTTGCATGGGGCATCCAGGAAAAAGATAGTGAATTTGTTGATTTATACGCACTTGCTGGTAATCGAGAAAACACTCCAGAATTAAGTGGAGCTGTGATTACGAATGCACGTCAGTCTTATAGCCAAACAAATAAGCCTTCTGTGAGTATGCAGATGAACAGTAAAGGTGCTAAAGTGTGGGAGGCAATGACGGGTAGAGCATATTCGAGTCAAGGTCAGATTGCCATTGTTTTGGATAACATTGTGTATTCTGCGCCAGGTGTAACGACTGGAGCGATTTCTGGAGGTAATTCAGAAATTTCAGGTTCGTTTACATTGAATGAAGCTATCGATTTAGCCAACGTTTTAAGAGCCGGGAAATTGCCAGCTTCTGCGGATATAGTTCAAGCAGAAGAAGTTGGTCCTTCGTTGGGTCAGGAAGCCATCGACAGTGGAATGATGTCCTTCTTCATTGCCTTAGTATTGGTTTTGGGATGGATGATTATGTATTATGGTCGAGCAGGTTGGTTTGCCGACCTTGCGTTATTGTTCAACATTGTTCTGATTTTCGGTGTTCTTTCAGGATTGGGAGCTGTCTTGACATTGCCTGGCTTGGCTGGTATCGTACTGACTATTGGTATGTCAGTAGATGCGAACGTACTGATTTTTGAGCGTATTCGTGAGGAAGTTGAAAAAGGAAAAGGACAGAAAGAAGCCATTGCGGATGGATTTTCCAATGCCTTGTCTTCCATTTTGGATGCGAACATTACAACTGGATTAACTGCGATTATCTTGTTCATATTTGGTACAGGTCCAATCAAAGGCTTTGCCACAACCTTGATTATTGGTATTGTAACGTCGTTGTTTACGGCTATTTTCATCACTCGATTATTGGTGGATTGGTATGTAAACAGAGGAAAAATATTGGCATTCTCAACCTCCATTACTAAAGGATTGTTCAAAAATGTAAATATCGATTTCATCAAGAAACGGAAAATATCCTATCTCATTTCTGGCTCCTTGTTATTATTGAGTATTGGATCTCTTTTAATTGAAGGTTTAGATCAAGGTATTGATTTTGTTGGAGGTAGAACGTATCAAGTTCGTTTTGCACAGGATGTCAGTCCAGAGGAAGTACAAAGTGATTTGAACGCTACCTTCGGAAGTGCCGAGGTCAAAACTATTGGAAGTTCACATCAGTTGAAAATTTCCACAAAATATAAATTCAACGAAAATTCTGCGGAGGCGGACGAAGAAGTACAATCGAAATTGTTTGAAGCCTTACAAAAGTTCTTACCAAACGGAATGACCTATGATCAGTTTAAGGCAGGTTCAGGCGATGCCAAATTGGGTAAAATGTCTTCCAGTAAAGTGAGTCCGACCATTGCGGATGATATCAAGAAAGAGTCTTTTTGGGCAGTACTCGGCTCTTTGGTCGTGGTGTTTCTGTACATCTTGGGTCGTTTCAAAAGATGGCAATTCTCCTTAGGAGCTGTTGCGGCAGTATTCCATGATGTGGTGATTGTATTGGGCATTTATTCCTTACTTCACAAATTTATGCCTTTCAGTATGGAAATTGACCAAGCGTTTATCGCCGCCATTTTGACCGTTATTGGTTACTCCTTAAACGATACTGTGGTCGTGTTCGATAGGATTCGTGAAGTGACCAATGAAAGAGGATTTAGAGGTGGCATGAACATCAACTCGGCGATCAATAGTACATTGAGTAGAACCTTGAATACATCGTTTACTACTTTGATTGTATTGATTGCAATGTTTGCATTTGGAGCAGAATCGTTAAAAGGATTGTTGTTCTCCTTGATCATTGGTATCGTTGTTGGTACCTACTCATCGATATTCATTGCAACACCTATAATGTATGATACATTGAAGGATAAAGGTGTTGATCCCGATGCATTGAAGTAATTGATATTAAGATTTGAAATAACAAAAAGACTGTCAGGAATGGCAGTCTTTTTATTGTTAATGTATGTCAGCTTTGCGACATTGTTTTCCGGCTTGACAGCAGGCAGGTCTGCGAGAAAATTAAAACGATGAATAGTCAATATAATCTCCAACCTCCAAATTCCAGGCATCGGAAAGTCCTGCATTTATTTCCAAAACATATTGTGCGGGAGCACTAGAAGGCAAAGAAGTTTCATCTAAAGGTTTGGCATTTTTTTGAATACTTACAATCTTCTTGTTTGAATCGATATAAATGATGTCTAACGAAATGAGGGTATTCTTCATATAAAATGAATGATAATCTGCTATAGGAAAGACAAACAACATGCCTTGATTGTCTTCCATCGATTCGCGATACATCAAACCGGTCTGGGTTTGGTAGTCATCATCGGCAATCTCAATGTCCAAAGCTTTAATTATAGAATCGCTTTTTACTTTTTTAAGTGTCAATTCGCCTTCCTTTTTAAATATAATCACAACTGGTTTGACTGTCTTTTTGTCCTCTTTGCATGAGTAAATGAATGAACAGGAAAATCCAATCATTGCTAATATTATTATTTTAAAATAACGATACTTCATTAAGAAAGTTTCACTTTTGGTTTATAAGCAAACATAAAATAAAGACCAATTAGTATAAAAGGAATGCTCAATAGTTGACCAGTATTCAAGCCAAGCATGGTAAAGTATTCATCGCCTTGAGGTTCTTTGAGGAATTCCACGAAGAAGCGGACCGTCCATAATAACACTAAAAACAATCCGAACAAAAATCCTTGCTGTTCGCTTTTCTTAGTTTTCCAATAGAAATAAAAGAGAATCAAAAACACAAAAATGTAACAGAATCCTTCATACAATTGTGCTGGATGGCGTGCAAAGTTTTCACCATTTTGCACAAATACAACACCATAATCAGTTCCTGTAGGTTTTCCAACAATTTCTGAATTGATAAAATTCCCGATTCTAACAAATACAGCACCTGAAGCCACAGGAATCACAACGCGATCCAATATCCAGATGACTGATTTATGTAATATTTTTCTGTTGTAGATATACATCGATATGATCATTCCGATTGCCGCACCATGACTTGCCAAACCTTGAAAACCTGTAAAATGGATACCATTTTTAAAACTAAAAGGCAAAAAGATACTGAAAAAATCCTCCTTGAAAAGTTCGGGTTGGTAAAAAATGACATGGCCTAATCTTGCACCGATCATAATCCCCAAAACTGAGTAAATAAACAGGGAATCCATTGATTCATCTGTTTGGCCTTCATTTTTATAAATCCTTTTTGTGATGAAAAAACCAAGGATAAAAGCCACAATCCACATCATGCTATAATAATGTAAAGTAAAAATATTGAAGACGTCAATCCCTTTTGAAGGATCCCAAAAAATTTGAAGAAAGAGCATTTAGTTAGTTTTTTAGATTGGTAAATATACTATTTTGAAAAAAACTTTGTGTTATGGATATTATAAATTACGTCTTCTTATCTGAAACAGGGTCATAGCCACTTGTTCCCCAAGGTGACAGAGCGCCAAGAAATTGTACAGTGTACATTTTTAGCGAATGGGCGAGATGGCGCGTTGCCATTAGTTGTCATCCTTCTCAGGAAATGGATCATAGCCAGATCTTCCCCAAGGCGACAGAGTGTCAAGAAAATGTACAGTGTACATTTTTAGAGAATGGGCGAGCTGGTGAGTTGGCGTTAGTTGTCAACCTTCTCAGGGACTGGATCATAGCCAGATTTTCCCCAAGGATGACAACTAAACACCCTTTTCATGGCCAACCATCCACCTATAAATAGTCCATGTTTTTCCAAAGCTTCCTTGGCATAACTTGAACACGTCGGTTGAAAGCGACAAGATGCAGGGGTAAATGGCGAAATGAATAATTGATACACCTTGATGAGTAGAAGAAATGGATATGTTAGGATTTTTTTCATATTAAAGTCCTCTCCTTTGGATAGTCCCGAAGCTTCGGGGTTAGGAGAGACTGAATGTCGTACCTTCCTTACCATCATTCAATTGAATACCTTTTGAAGCCAATTCATCACGTATTTTGTCTGACATCGCAAAATCCTTGTTGGCTCGTGCTTCTTGACGTAACTGGATCAACAATTCAACCGCGGAAGTCAATTTGTCTGTAGTTGATTCAGCAGCCTTGGTAACATTTACCAAACCAAGAATATCAAAGGTAAATTCGAAAATGGTTTTCTTAATCAAGTCCAAATCCTCTTTAGTAATGCTTGCGCTTCCGTCCTTGATTTGGTTGATGAATTTTACGGCTTCAAAGAGATTGGCGATGACCATTGGCGAATTGAAATCGTCATTCATGGCGTCATAGCAACCTTGTTTCCATTCTCGAATATTGAATGTGGAAGTGGCACCAGTTTTTAGTTCATCCAGAATATTGATGGCGTCCATCAAACGATAAAATCCTTTTTCAC
>JBDSFP010000049.1:0-4430 GCA_039919415.1 Aquaticitalea sp.
GGTGTTGGCTTCATCTTGATATGCTTTCACATTGAATTCTGTTCCCAGAACTTCAATAGATTGTCCAGTAGAATTAACGCTAAAACTTGCACCTTGATGCTGTGTACTCGGAGAAACATCGAAGTAAGCCTCGCCATAGACTAATTCAACGTTGCGAGGCTGTCCTTCTTTAAAAATCACTGGATATTTTAATTTCGATTCGGAATTCAACCATACTTTCGTACCATCGGACAATTCCACATAAAATTGTCCACCTCTCGGGATGGTCAGATAATTGTAAACTGTTTCTTTTGTGTTGTTATCGTCTGTATGATAGACCAAGTTCTCACCGTTGCTATCAACATTTGCGTTGTTATAAATTTTACCTTTTTCTAAAGCGATGGTATTGCCATTTTCTAAAGTCAAAGTGGCTTTATCTGTACCAATTTCAATGGGTTGCTCAAAAACCATTGTAGGAATAGACTGATTGTTTTGTTTTTGAAAGAATATGGTCACGGCGAGAAACAAAACTAGAGATGCTGCAATAGCATAGATTGTATACGATTTAAATGGAAATTGCTTCCGTGATTTAGATTGCTCCTCAACTTGAGTGAGGATATTACTCCAAACGCGTTCTTTACTATCGTTAAACTCATCAATTTGGCTCTGTTCATTTAAAAAGTCGGCTCCTTGGTAAGAATCCAAAAAAGTTTCCAACAAATCCCGCTCTTCGTTCGAACATTCGTTATTGAGGTATTTTGTAAAAAGCGCTTTCGCCTGCTCTGTGTTCATTGTAAAAAAATTCTATAGGTTATGAAAAACTTGAGGTGTTTTATATAAGTACCCAAAAGAAAGGGTAAGTACACGTCGGATATTGATTATTTTTTTAATTGATTTCGAGAATCGTCCGAAACAGCTGTAAACATTGAGAAAATTAAATGAATTATTTTTGTAAATAATATCGAATACTATAACTGGTAGCCAAAAAGCAGTAAAAAAAGTAAAATATGCTCATCCTTTTTAAGTTGTTCGCGAATGGCCGATAAAGCTTTTGACACTTGATTTTTGACTGCTTGCATTGAGATTCCCAAAGCGTCCGCTATTTCTTGATTCGATTTATGTTGGAAACGGCTCAATTCAAATATTTCCTTGCAGCGAGTTGGCAATTTCGAGACTGATTGATGAATGGCTTTTTCCAATTCGTCAAATTCCAACTGCTTGGAAGCGGAAATCGACACCGCTACAAGATTCAAACGTGTCAAATCTTCCGAAGAAAATTTGCTGTCCCTAAAATAATTAAAAATCTGAAATTTGACAGCTCTGAAAAGATATGCTTCAGCATTATCAATCGTGTTCGTTTTGCGTTTAGACCACACATCTATGAAAATATTCTGCACAATGTCTTCACAAGCTGTCTTATCCTTTAGAATTGTGATGGCATAGCCGAGCATTCGCGTTGCAAATCGGTGGTATAAAACTTCAAAAGCTTTAATATCATCAACAGCAATTTGCTTTAATAATTCTTCATTGGTTTGTGATTTTAGCATTAAAATCAAGTATGGACGTTAAATGTATAAAAAAAATCAAACATGTATTTGTCGATTTTGGTTTTATAAACAGAGTTCAAGATTTACATTAAGCTTGTGTGAGTCGTATCATAGTTGTCTTGTTGTATAAATAAACTTTTATCACAGCTTAAGATAATCAGCTTTTTGAATCAATCTTAAAATCGACACCGATTTCAATTGTGAATTGCCCATGACGAAGAATCCATAGCCTTTCTCATTTCCACTGTTTAAATTTAGTAAGAATTCTTTTATAATTGTTATTCGACAAATTATGAAAGCATGTATCTATTTTTAAATCCGTACTAATTGTTAAGATGAGCCTACAATCGCAATATAAATACTGGAGCTCAAAAATAATTGAAAGAGTTGCCTATGTGACCTATTAAAATACTATAAGGAAAATTATCATGAGTTCAAAATCAACATCTTTAATAGTTATTATTTTATTTTGATTTAAACTGAATTAGAAAACCTACACTTTTTTTAATCGAGACCAATTCGATGACCTCTAAGAGTAGTGTCTTTTGAAAGCCTCATAAACACTGGAAAGTTGAAATTTTGGTCGTTTACTCCTACTCCACAATTAAGCGCAATTAAATTGCAGATTAAAATGAGAAAAACTGACAAGTTTACTTGATCAGTTTTTTGTATTAATACTTTTGTTTTAAAAAGAAAATAAAGTTCATTTGCCTGCCTGCCTGCCTGCCTTCAGGTTTGCAATTTTGGAAGTAGATTAAAATCGGTAGTTTCAAAGTTTCAATTGGTTACTGTTATACTCGCCATCGCCAATCTTCCTATTGAGGGTGAACCCACAAATTCAATCTGTTTGGTATTGAAGAGGTTTGTCATATTAAAATTGAACAGCACATTTTTGCTCCAGCGATATTCAGTACCAAAATCGAAGGTGGTAAAACCTCCTAATGCGCCATAATTGAAATTCTTTGGAGGCGTTCTGGTTCCTTCACCTTCTGAACTTCCCACCTGAATTCCGCTGAAAAAGTCATATTTTTTAACCACCCTTGCCCCAAAAGAAAGAGCAATGCGATCCTTACATAGATTTTCGATGGTCATAAGTGCCACACCTCTATGATTTGGGGCATTAATGCTTTTTTCATCTTTTGTTATCACCCCATCTTTATTAGCATCATTTTCTTCAAACTCACCATTAAGCCAAGAATATTTAAGCTCTAACAGAACAGAAGACACGATAGTATAACTCAATCCGACATCCATGCCATACACTTTTGCTTTACCATAATTGAAAAAAGTAAAAAAGTTAGCACCCCGCAAGGTGTCATTACTAACTGTCCCTGCAAAATTTGGATTATGCGTTACCTCAATTCCGTTAACGGTGAGTGCCCTACCACCTACTGGCGATTGGGGGGTGATAAAATTCTTACTCGTGCCATAATAGGCATTGACATCTACCCAAAGTTTTTCTGCAGGACGGCCTTTATAACCAATTTCCCAAGTCTTTACCTCTTCGGGTTTTAACGGCTGTGTGTTAAGACGGGACTCTGGGTCACTTACCAACGCATTATTTGGAATATATGAAATTCCGCTGCCACCATTACCATATAAAAAATCACGAATCCCGGCATATTGATTCTGAATTGTGGGCAGCGCATATGCCTTTGCCCAACCCAAACGAATATTTCCCTCGTGCAAATCTTTGACTATGGTGATTTTTGGCGCAACTGAATTCTTGAAGTTGTCATTTTTGTCATATCGAATGGCGCCAATAAGGCGCATGTCTTTCAAAAGCTTCTTTTCTAGTTGCAAAACGGCACCTATTTGAGACACTGAAATATCATCCGCTTCGCCTACCAAAGTACTTCCATCGGAAGAATTGGGATGCGCGTTCTCATAGTCCAATCCTGCCACTAAATATAAGCCAGCTTTGGAAAAATTTGTATGATATTGAAAATCTGCATTAAACCTTCTGCTTTTCTCTTTAAAACGTGTAGCATTGAGAGCAAATTGTTCTGCTTCTTCAGGAGGCAAAAATAAAGGGCCGGGTTGAGTCCTCATCCAAAATATTTGAGTAAAACCAGAAATTGTATAGCTTTTACCAAGACTTCCCCATGTATTATAAACATTGGCATAAAAATGAGGGCTTTTGAATCTGGCCTGCAGAAAGCTATAAGTTAGACCTTTTATTTGGTTACGCCCACTTGTCGTAACCTGTAAAAAGTCATTGTTGCTAGTGCCGCTTGAGACAATGATTTCAGTTTTTGAATTTATGTTGTAATACACGTGTGCTTCCCCTCGAATGTGACGAAAATCAAAATCTACATGATGTTCTGGGATGCCCTTAGAAGTACTGCTGACATAAACACTATCAATAAAATCAAATTCTTGCCCAGTGGCATATTCTCCAGTCACTTTCCATGCCCATTTGTCATTGACTATTTGGGCATGACGCAATCTACCACTGAATTGGTATTGATTCCCTGCGCTCAAGGAAACTGATGTGCCAGGGTAGATGCGTGGATCTTTTGTAATGGTGTTGAACACCCCGTTATGTGCATTTGGGCCATATAACGCCGTCTGTGGTCCTACTACAATTTCAATTTGACGAATATCATCCTTTATAGTTGAACCATTATTAAATACTGGTAAACCACCACTTAAGGCAGCGGTACTGATTCGGCCATCAACAATTTGGAGTATTTTGTTGTTAAAAGCACTGTTTAATCCCCTAGCATTAAAAGTTGTGCCATCTACGCCATAGCGTGTGAATTCAACACCTTGAAGGGTTGCAATCAGCTCCCCCGTGTTAGAGCCAGAGAAGCGATTAATATCGTTCGTAGTCAATACTTGTATTGAAGCAGGCGCGCGCGTTATTTTTTCGGGATGAAGAAGTGTTGTTATTACCACTTC
>JBDSFP010000052.1:0-3970 GCA_039919415.1 Aquaticitalea sp.
CTCCCGATAGTTATCGGAATCACGGAAATGAAAAACAAAATTTTCAATGAAAAAACATAATTTTAGCGCAGGCCCAAGTATTTTACCTCAGGAAGTTTTAAAAAAAGCTTCAGAAGCTGTTATCAATTTTAATAATGACGGTCTTTCCTTATTGGAGATATCGCACAGAAGCAAACCTTTTGTGGATGTCATGGAGCATGCACGTTCCTTGGCACTCGAATTGCTCGGTTTGGAAGGTAAAGGTTATAAGGCATTATTTCTCCAAGGTGGTGCCAGTACACAATTTGTGATGGTGGCACTCAATCTTTTGGAAAAAAGAGCAGGCTATTTAAATACAGGTACTTGGGCAGATAATGCCATTGCAGAAGCCCGTATTTATGACGATGTCTATGAAATTGCTTCTTCCAAAGAAGCCAATTATAATTACATTCCAAAAGGCTATTCCATTCCTGAAGATTATGATTATTTTCATTGCACTTCCAACAATACCATTTTTGGCACACAGATGAAAACCTTTCCTGATTCGCCCATCCCGATGGTGTGCGATATGAGCAGCGATATATTTTCACGCCAGTTGGATTTCTCAAAATTTGATTTGATTTATGCAGGGGCGCAAAAAAATATGGGACCTGCAGGAACAACGTTGGTGGTTATCAAAGAAGATATTTTGGGTAAGGTATCACGCAAGATTCCATCCATCATGGATTATAAGGTGCACATCAGCAAAGGCAGCATGTTTAATACACCTCCAGTATTTCCTATTTACGTCTCGATGTTGACTCTGGAATGGCTGAAGAATATGGGAGGAATTCCTGCTATAGAAAAAATCAACGATACCAAATCACGCTTGATTTATTCTGAAATCGACTTGAACCCATTATTCCAAGGCTTTACAGTAAAAGAAGATCGATCCAATATGAATGCCACTTTTAACTTGGTGGATGATAATTTAAAGGAAACTTTTGATACGATGCTGAAAGAAGCCAATATCAGTGGCTTGAGTGGTCATAGAAGTGTTGGTGGTTACCGAGCATCCATGTACAACGCCTTGCCTTTGGACAGTGTGAAAGCTTTGGTGGAAGTGATGAGCGAGTTGGAGATGAAAGCTTAAATTTAGTGTTCAGTGTTCATTTGCAGTAAGCAGTAAATTTTGATTTAACGAAATAAATATAAATATATATAAAGTTGATGTTCGAGTTAAAACTTTAAACTTTGAACTTTAAACTTTAAACTTTAAACTTTAAACTTTAAGAATGAAAGTATTAGCAAACGATGGTATTTCAAAAAGTGGACAAGCAGCCCTTGAAGAAGCAGGATTTGAAGTAATTACAACAACAGTAGCACAAGAACAATTGATAAAATATATCAATGAGAATCAAATTGATGTTATTCTAGTCAGAAGTGCCACTACTGTCAGAAAAGATTTAATTGATGCTTGTCCTAGCATTAAAATCATAGGTCGTGGCGGTGTTGGCATGGACAATATCGACGTGGATTACGCACGTGGCAAAGGATTGCACGTTATCAATACACCAGCTTCTTCTTCGGAATCCGTTGCTGAATTGGTGTTTGCCCACTTGTTTGGAGGTGTTCGTTTTCTTTATGATGCAAATCGGAATATGCCTTTGGAAGGGGATTCCAAATTTAATGCACTTAAAAAGAATTATGCCAAAGGACGAGAATTACGAGGTAAAACAATAGGAATTATTGGTTTTGGCCGCATTGGGTATGAAGTAGCGAGAATTGCCCTTGGCGTTGGAATGAAGGTAATTGCCAGTGATAAATTTGTGGACAAAGCAACCATTAAGGTTGATTTTTACAATGGACAGTTTATCAATGTAGAGATTGAGACTGAACCCATGAAATATTTATTAGAGCATTCTGATTTTATCACTTTACACGTTCCAGCGCAAAAGGACTATGTTATTAGTGAGAAACAATTCAAACAGATGAAGGACGGCGTTGGCATCGTGAATGCAGCTCGTGGAGGTATTATTGACGAAGTCGCACTAATCCAAGCCATAGAAAATGGCAAGGTCGCTTTTGCCGGATTGGACACTTTCGACAATGAGCCAACTCCATCGGTACAGATATTGATGAACCCAAAAATATCCTTAACACCACATATAGGCGCAGCTACCGATGAGGCACAGGATAGAATTGGAACTGAACTTGCTTCCCAAATCATCAGTATTTTAAAATCTGAAAACGTATAAAAGTTATCAACACTTCATATTAAAAAAGCCTATAATCCCATGATTTATAGGCTTTTTTTTATACTTTACATCTTTAACTTAAAATTATACAAAAATGTCTGGAATATTAGATTTATTGAACAGTCCAATGGGTAAGTCCATCATCAATGGTGTGGCGGGTCAAACCAATCAACCCAAAAGTAAAACACAAGATGTATTGTCTATGGCCCTCCCTGTATTGATGGCCGCCATGAAAAGAAATGCGGCAACAACACAAGGTGCTGATAATCTATTGGGGGCCTTAAGCAATAAACACGATGGTAGCATCCTCGATAATTTGAGCGGCCTGTTCGGTGGTGGCGTCGATGAAAATGTTATGGACGATGGAAGCAAAATATTAGGCCATGTTTTAGGTGATAGACAATCCAATGTCCAAAATGCCCTCAGCAAACAATCTGGAATAAATGCTGGAACAATTGCACAAATCCTTAAAGTGGCAGCTCCAATTCTGATGGGTTTCCTGGGAAGCAAGGCAAAACAACAAAACGTCAACGATAAAAGTGGCCTTGAAAGTATGCTCGGCGGACTTTTGAAAGGCAACTCTGCACAACATGAACAAAGTTTTTTAGAATCAATATTGGATGCCAATGGCGACGGTAGTATTATGGACGACGTCGCAGGAATGGTGCTCGGTGGCGGTACTAAAAAGAAAGGTGGACTTGGAGGGCTTCTTGGAGGTCTTCTTGGAGGAAAATAATTTTCTTAAAACATAATTAAAATGCCAAACTTAAAACGTTTGGCTTTTTTGTTAAAAACTCTTTAAACCAAGACTTTAAGGCATAATTTTTGTAACTTTAGAAGAAAAGAAATTGCAATGAAATTATTTGTTTATATCCTAATTATTTGTGGCTTGTTTATAGGCTGCAACTCAACTGGCAAGGCCATAAAAACTAACCACGACTCTACAAATATAGCAGAACAGGATACTGTAAGAATTTCCAATGACGACATTGAGTATGAAATCATCATCATTGAGCCCGGTTTTAACAGTTGGTTAGTGAGCACCGCAAGGCCAGAAGGCTATTATTCGCAGGAATTTCTCGAAAACAGGAATTTGCAGTATGTCATTGAATGGAACAGCCGTGTACTACAACCTCAGAGATACAACCCAGGACTTTACGAAATGCAGATCGACTATGATCAGGGCGTTGATTATGGATACGACGTGAACTACAAGTTATACAACTATTTTATCTATTTTCAGTTGACACATCGTCAAAAATTGGGTGGCTACGTCCCACGGATTTAAACTATATTTGCAGCGTCAAAAAACGCTATGAAAAATTTCAAGGAACGTTGGCAGATTCAACATAATTGGGAATTGGTGTTTCCACTATTAGGTGTGTTCGCGCTATTGTATTTGGCTTACAAATTGTCCAAAATATTTATGGGCAGTTTTCACATAATTTTTATACTTCTAGTAACCCTGATTTTCTATTTTTTTCTGCTAAAGTTTTTTCTTTGGTGTTTCAAAAAACTGGAAAACAAATGGGTTGTCATCCATCGATGGGAAATGATTCGGATTTTCTTCGTATTTGCGATTACTGGTTCTTTGTCTGTTTTTATAGGAAAACCAATTATTGCATATATCGGAATTACTAAAGAAAACCTAAACCCTTTTGTCTATTGGGTTTTATATGGTATTATTGCTCTTGTTTTTTACCAAATCCTATTGGTGTGTTTAGGTTGGATTTTCGGACAGTTCCAATTTTTCT
>JBDSFP010000061.1:0-2780 GCA_039919415.1 Aquaticitalea sp.
TATTCTAAAATTAGCAAAATTTTGCTTTTATCTTATCAACAATAGTCTGTGCCAATTTTTCGTTGCTTTCAAATGTCCAACCAGCAATATGAGGTGTTAATAGAACATTGTTTGATTTGATCAGGTATTGAAATGCTTCAGGCATTTGGGAATTGAACATATCTTCAAAGGATGATTTTTCATATTCCAAAACATCTAAACCTGCCCCAAGTATTTTACCGGATTTTAAGGCCTGCACCAAATCTGCCGTGACCACACTTTTACCACGAGCTGTGTTGAGTAACCAAAAAGGTTTTTTGAATTTTTTGATAAATCCGGAATTTATCATTCCTAAAGTTTGAGGTGTTTGTGGTGTGTGTAAACTCAAAATATCCACTTTTTCCTGAAGTTCTGTGAGTGATACTTGTTGGGCGTTTTCGTCCCCAACATTCGATTTGATATCGTAGCAAAGCACTTCAACATCAAAACCTTTCAACTTCTTAGCGAAGGCTTTTCCCATATTGCCATAACCAATCAATCCAACAGTTTTTCCATTGAGTTCGACACCTCTGTTAGCTTCTCGGTGCCATAGTCCATTTCTGACTTCCTTATCAGCTTTGTTGAGTTTGTTGAAAAGTGACAACAACATTCCCAAGGTATGTTCTCCCACAGCATTTCGATTGCCTTCTGGAGCGGCAATAAGCGTTATGCCTTTTTCATTAGCATACTCACCATCGATGTTTTCCAGTCCAGCACCCACGCGACCGATGAATTTGAGGTTGGTGGCAGCATCCAGAAATTGTTTGTCAATGGTAAATCGACTTCGCAAAATAACGCCATCATAGTCTGAAATTTTGGATTCTATAATTTCTTTTGATGAGGAGTAATCTTCATCATTTGTAAACCCTAAATCATTGAGTTGATGTATGAGAAGTTGATGATTGGTATCGAGGTGGAGGATTTTCATGATTGCTTCCTGCGCAGGCAGGAATCTTTTTATTAAGTTCCAAATTTAGCGAAAGCATCTTGACTTCCCTCGATCTAAAAGAAAATTGGCTAATTGAAGGGAAGGCTTTGTTTAAATTTTAGGATACTGTGTTTGTGTTTTCTCATGAATTACTTTTCCGGTGTGAGCGGTAGTTAATTTTTCAAATAATAATACATGCACTTCCTCATCATTTTTGGTCATTGGGTTGTGTTCCACGCCTTTTGGAACGACGATGAGTTCGCCTTCCTTTACCACTTCAGTCCGATCTCGAAACTGCATGTACAAAGTGCCTTTGATCACTTGAAACAATTCGTCTTCCTTGTCATGACTGTGCCATACAAATTCGCCTTTGAGCTTGGCCAAAATCACTTGCATGTTGTCAACCACTGCAATTTGGTGCGGATGCCATTGTTTGTCGAATTTTAAGAACTTGTCTTTGATGTTTATTGTTTTCATGTAACTAATTTACGAAGTTTTTGCATTAGGGATTGCAGTGAAAATCCTTTTTATTATGGAGGCTTGCCCAAGCAAGAAATCCACAATAACAAAGATTGTAGCGGAAAGCCCGACCTTTAGGTAACGCCCAAATTTAAAAACCTAAAATCATTTTGGCAATCAGAAAATACATAAAAATCCCAAAAACATCATTGCTTGTGGTAATAAACGGACCTGTAGCGATTGCTGCATCGATGCCTCGCTTGTCAAGAAATATTGGGATGAATGTGCCAATTATTGCCGCCATGATGATGACCGTTATGAGTGCGATTCCAATAGTCAAGGATTCCAAATACGATGTATGAAAACCAAAATGACTAATTAACAGCGCGATAAAAGCAATGACAATCCCGTTGACCAACCCCAATAAAAATTCCTTGAAAAGTCTGTGGAGGATTTCGCCTTTTATGGTGTCGTTAGCCAAACCTTGTACCACGATTGCAGATGATTGCACGCCAACATTTCCAGCAGTTGCCTGTATCAATGGGACGAAACTTAAAAGTATCATATAATCCTGCATGACCACTTGAAAGTTGGTAATAATGGTTGCTGCTCCAATACCACCAAATACGCCTATAAGTAACCATGGTAGACGTGCTTTTGTGAGTTCCCAAATGCTGTCATCGGCTTCCACATCGGCTGTGATACCTGCTGCAAGTTGGTAATCTTTATCAGCTTCTTCCTTTAAAACATCCACGATATCATCGATGGTGATGCGTCCCAATAAGGTCATATTGTCGTCCACCACGGGAATCGCTTCCAAGTCATATTTTGACATGATCTTTGCTACTTCTTCCGGATCTTCGTCGACCTTTACATAATCCACACTTTTGATATAGATGTCGGCAATTTTTTCTTCACTCTTGGCGACTATCAAATCCTTCAACGACAGTCGACCGATCAATTTGTTCTGTTTGTTGACCACGTAAATAGAGTGCACTCGGGTTACTTCTTTGGCTTGACTTCTAATGCGGCGCAAGCAACCTGCAACGGTCCAGGTTTCATAGACTTTGACAAGTTCCTTGGCCATGAGTCCCCCGGCTGTGTCCTCGCCATATTTTAAAAGTTCAGTAATTTCTGCTTTGTGGTCTTCATCCTCAATATGAAAAATGACTTCTCGCTGGCGTTCTTGACTTAATTCGGAAATGATATCTGCAGCATCATCTGTATCGAGTTCCTCAATCTCTTCGGCAATTTCCTTGGCCGACAGGTTCTGCAAGACTTTTTCCCGATTGTCCTCGTCAAGTTCCATCAACACATCCGAAGTCGTTTCAGAATCGAGCAATTTGATGACATACATGGCCTCTTCGAGATCGAC
>JBDSFP010000069.1:0-5974 GCA_039919415.1 Aquaticitalea sp.
AATCCGACTTGCAATTCTTGTTTTAGAATGTGGTAGGTCAAGGTTGCTGTGGTTGTTTTCCCATTGCTTCCGGTGATTCCGACGATGGTTGCATTTGTAAACTTTGATGCAAACTCAATTTCGGAAACCACTAGAATTCCTTTGTTCCGTATCTGTTTCACGACGGCAACTTTATCAGGAATTCCTGGACTTTTCATCACGACATCGGCATTCAGAATTTTAGATTCGGTGTGTTGTTCCTCTTCAAATTCAATCTCATTATGTTTAAGAACGTCTTTATAATTGTCTTTAATTTTTCCTATATCTGAAAGAAAAACGTTGTAGCCTTTTGCCTTTCCTAACAGGGCTGTGCCCACTCCGCTTTCGCCTCCTCCTAATATTATTAATCTCTGTTTTGTCACGAATACACGAATGTTTTTTTAGAGAATCCAATGCTAAAAATCAAAAAAAATCATTTTTAAATTTCATCTAATCCATCTTGTCAATGTTGAGATTCCTACCTTCGCAGGAATCTGTTATCTTATTTTCAAGGTGACAATCGACATGATTGCCAATAAAATCCCGACAATCCAAAATCTGGTGACGATTTTGCTTTCATGATATCCTGATTTTTGATAATGATGATGTAAGGGTGCCATTTTGAAAATTCTTCGGCCTTCGCCAAACTTCTTCCGTGTATATTTAAACCAACTGACCTGCATAACGACTGATAGATTTTCAGCTAAAAAAATGCCACATAAGACGGGAATCAACCATTCTTTTCTAACGGCGATTGCTATCACAGCAATAATACCTCCAATGGTCAAACTTCCCGTATCGCCCATAAATACTTGCGCTGGATAGGTGTTGTACCATAAAAATCCAATAAGTGCTCCAACAAATGCAGTAATGTATATAGTGATTTCCTCAACCCTTGGGATATACATGATATTGAGGTAATCCGAGAAAATGATGTTACCCGACACCCAAGCGAAAATGCCGAGCGTTAGCACAATTATGGCCGATGTTCCTGCTGCCAATCCATCAATGCCATCGGTTAAATTGGCACCATTGGACACTGCGGTAATAATGAAAATACTGACCAAAATGAAGATAATCCAAGAATATCTTTTAAATTCCGGATTGATCCAGGTAATCAATTCAGCGTAATCGAATTCATTTTCCTTTACAAATGGAATGGTGGTTTTGGTGGATTTTTCTTCAGGTAAGAATTGCTTTTCTACTGGTGCTTTTTCGATAATCAATTCCTGGCGTTGTTGCCGTGGCAATTCCTCTTTAATAGTTACATCCTTATGAAAATATAAGGTTGCTCCAACAATGATTCCCAAACCTACCTGACCCAATACTTTAAATTTTCCCTTTAATCCTTCCTTATCTTTTTTGAATTTTTTGATGTAATCGTCTATGAAGCCAATAGTTCCCATCCAAAGTGTCGTAACAATCAATAGAATGACATAGACATTTTCGAGTTTGGCGAATAACAGAACTGGAATCAGAGTTGCCAAAATGATGATAAGTCCTCCCATGGTTGGAGTTCCGGCCTTTTCAACTTGGCCTTGCAATCCCAAATCGCGAATTGTTTCGCCTACTTGTTGTTTTTGTAAAAATTTGATGATTCGTTTACCGAATATTGTTGAAATAAGCAATGCCAAGATAATCGCCATAGCACCTCTAAAAGTGAGATACCCAAACAGGGAGGCGCCAGGAATTTGGAAGTGCTTTTCTAAATATTCAAATAGGTAATACAGCATTGGTGTTGGTTTCTTGTTTCAAGTTTAAAGTTTCATGTTCAGTGTTCAGTGTTCAGTGTTCAGTGTTCAGTGTTCAGTTTTCAGTGTTCAGTGTTCAGTGTTCAGTGTTCAGTGTTCTAAATAGTAATTCTTAATTCTTAATTCTTAATTCTCAATTCTTAATTCTCAATTCTTAATTCTTAATTCTTAATTCTCAATTCTTAATTCTCAATTCTTAATTCTTAATTCTTAATTCTTAATTCTTAATTCATTTCTCCAACTGTTTCAAAAACTCCTTCACGATTTTAAAGTCATCAAAATCTGAACGCACTCCTTTAATTTCCTGATAGGTTTCGTGGCCTTTTCCTGCAATCAAAATGATATCGTTGGGTTGCGCCATTTGGCATGCCGTCTTTATGGCTTGCTTTCTATCCACAATGGATACCGTTTTCTTGAAATTTTGAGGTTCTACACCTTTTTCAATCTCTTCTATAATGGTTTCTGGAACTTCACTGCGAGGATTATCACTGGTGAAAATGACTTTCGTACTCAATGCCGAAGCGATGTGACCCATTTTTGGACGTTTTGTTTTATCTCTATCGCCACCGCAACCAACTACCGTAATCAATTCCTCATTTTTGGTTCGGATGCTGTTGATGGTTTCCAGTACATTCTGCAACGCATCTGGAGTGTGCGCATAATCGATAATAGCCGTGATTTTTTCATCTGAAATCAAGTATTGGAACCGTCCACTGACACTTTCCAATTCACTTATCAATCGCAGGTTTTCGACTTTTTCGAGCCCCAACAATTCTGCCGTGGCATAAATTGCCAAAATATTATACGCATTGAAATTGCCAATCAATCGTGTCCAGACCTCATTATCATTGATTTTCAATAACAAACCACCCATTTGATTTTCCAAAATCTGGGCTTTGTAATCGGCATAGGTTTTAAGTGCGTAGGTATATTTCCTTGCTCTGGTATTTTGAAGCATAACCAGTCCATTTTTATCATCGATGTTGACCAAGGCAAATGCTTCCTTTGATAAATTGTCAAAAAAATATTTTTTGACATCTCTGTATTCCGCAAAAGTGTTGTGATAATCGAGATGGTCGTGTGAAAGATTCGTGAAAATACCCCCTTCAAATTTTAATCCTTCTGTTCTATTTTGATGAATGCCGTGTGAGCTGACTTCCATGAAGCAAAATTCAACACCTTCGTCATTCATCATGCTCAAATATTTGTTGATGGTCAACGAATCTGGCGTGGTGTGTGTCGCTTTGTATTCTTTGGTATCCACTAAAACTTTTACGGTGGACAACAATCCCACTTTAAAACCAGCCTTTTGGAACAGTTGATATAATAAGGTCGCAACGGTTGTTTTTCCATTCGTTCCGGTGACCCCGACCAATTTTAAATTTTCCGATGGATTTTTATAGCAATTGGAAGCCATAAACGCCAAGGCTTTGCTGGCACTTTCGACTTCTACATAAGTAATTCCGTTTTGTAAATTGGACGGCAATTGCTCGCAAACAACCGCAATTGCACCTTTTTCAATCGCTGTATCGATAAATTGATGTCCATCGGAAACGCTTCCCTTAATGGCGACAAACACATCATTTTTAGATATATTTCGAGAGTCAAAATCAATGGTGTTCACTTGCACGCTTGTGCTGCCGACTACGGCGTTTATGGTAACCCTGTATAATATGTCTTTTAATTCGGTCATTTAGATGTCCAATTCCACGACTTGATTCCTAGTTATTTTTGCGCCTTTAGTGATGGATTGCGTTTTAACGATGCCAACACCTTCCAATTTTACTTTCAATCCCAAGTTTTCCAAGATGGCCAAGGCATCCATTGTTGGCATTCCCACGACATTTGGCATGAGGGTTTTGTAGGTTTGGGCAACGTCATAATAATTTTCAAAATCCTTTTCCACGGCATCATTTTTTATGGCCAAGGATTTTACGTCGTCGGTCAATGGCGTGTCGGTAAAAATCTTTTGGGCAATCTTTTTAAAAACTGGTCCAGAAACATCAGCTCCGTAATACCCCACGCTCTTATCAGGTTCGTGAATGACCACGATACATGAATATTTCGGTGTATCTGCAGGGAAAAATCCAGCGAACGATGAGATGTAACTCAACTTGTCCTTATTTGCATAATCTTTTTGACAGGTGCCTGTTTTTCCGGCCATGGAGAAATTTGGCGAGTACAATTTATGACCTGTTCCATGTTTATTCTCCACAACTTGTTTTAACAAATAGCGAACTTTAAGAATGGTTTCCTTGGAACAAATCTGTGGAATGATAACTTCCTTTTTGAACGGAACAATGGTTTTATCAAACTCACGGACTTCCCTTAAGAATTGCGGTTTTACCATTTCGCCGTCATTGGCAATCGCATTATAGAATGTTAAGGTTTGTAGTGGTGTAAAGGAAACGCCATACCCATAAGCCATCCATTGCAATGCAATGCCGCTCCAGCGTCCATTCTTGATTCTCGGATCTGGAATAATGGGCTCTGGCTCTCCCAGAATCGGCAAATCGAGTTTGTGATTTAGATTCATCGCATACAGTCGATCAATGAACATTTTTGGTCGGTTGCTATAGCCTTTATCAATCGCAGCCACCATCCCTGTATTCGATGACAGTTCAAAAGCTCTGGCAACGCTTATTTTTCCATAACCTCCATTATGTGAATCCCGAACATGTTTGCCATAGAAAGTTAAGATGCCATTCTTGGTATCCACCACGTCACTGGTATCGATCACTTTATCTTCCAATGCAGCTGTTAAAGCCATCAGTTTAAAAGTAGAACCAGGTTCGTGACTTTCGCCTACAGCATAATTGAGACGTTCATAATAATAACCATCCGCATTTCGACCTAAATTGGAAATGGCCTTGATTTCGCCAGTTTTGGTTTCCATGACAATAACACAACCATGGTCTGCCTTGTATTTTTCCAGCTGTTCGAGCAAGGCATGATGTGCGATGTCCTGAATGTTGACATCCAAAGTTGTATAAACATCATATCCATCTTTTGGATCTACTTCATTATAATCCGTAATCGGTTTCCATTGACCTTGACCGATTTTTTGTTTCATCCTATGCCCGTTTGTGCCACGCAGATAAGTCACTCCGAAGGCACCTTCGATACCAGCCCTAGTTACATTGTCTTCATCATCAAAACGCTCATAACCAATTGAACGTTGCGCTATTCCTCCCATTGGATGCTCCCGCTTTGTAGTTTGTTCCACAATCAATCCACCTCTGTAAACACCTAGATTTAGTAATGGGAAATTGCGCAATCGTATATAATCGGTGTAATTAATATTTCGGGCGATGAGGAAATATCTATTCTTGTTGGCGCGCGCTTTTCTCAACTCGTTCTGATGATATGTCGATGATTTGCCATTGTATTTTGAAAGAGAATCACTCAGGGCTTTCACATTGGCATCAAAGGTTTTGGACGAAGGTGTAAGCGCATCAAAACGAATGTCATATTTTGGAATGGAAGTTGCCAAAAGGCTACCATCAGATGCATACACATTCCCTCTATTTGCAGGGATGATGACGTCTTTTATGGTTCGTTTTTCAGCTAAATTTCGATACTTATCTCCTTGAACAAATTGAATGTCCACAAGTTTATACACCACCAAAAAAGCGAATAGAAACATACAGCCTGCTACAAAATACAATCGATTCAATATGCTTTTCTCCGTGACTGCCACTTATCTCAATCTTTTTGTGATGTTACTTTTATTTTTTGTGGTGGATTTTCTGAAATGAAAATTTCCTTTTCCGCCATTTTATCCACAATACCTGACTCCATTTTCAGTCGCATTAACTTTGACCGACCATCGACAAATGCCGAACGCCATTCTTTGACCTCATTGCTCAAACTGGCAATTTCATAGACTTTCTTGTCCGCACTGTGAGAACTTGCGATCATTATAATTGCCAAAATGGAAATGAAAATGATAATTCTCCAATTTCTAAAGGAATCATCACTGATCAAGAATTTACCTTTTAGTATGCTGTAAATGTTTTTTTTCATTCCATTATTTGAATATTCAGGAATCCCTTTTAATTCAACTTTATTTAAAAACTACAAGGTTTTTGATAACTTCCAGGTTGATGGCAAAACCCTTCCGTCTTAAATTCCTTTTCTGGAATTAAATCCACCTTCCTTTGGAAAAAGGGAAGGAATCTTTTGATAATTATATTTTTTCTGCA
>JBDSFP010000084.1:0-4703 GCA_039919415.1 Aquaticitalea sp.
GCGGTTATATATATGGTAACAATGTGTCTGTGGTGAACGGGGTGTATGCGAAAACAGATATGACTGATGAAGAGCTTTGCAAGGTCAATCATATATTGGCTCTGTATTATATATATAGGACAAAAGATTCGAACTTGGATTTTGTGGAAAGCGTCATACAATTTTATAAAGCGGTCGAGGATTACAAGGAATCATTCCTTCAAGGCTTGTTGGGCAAAAAAAAGACATCTATATTATTGGAGGGGATTATACACAAACGCATCCATATAGATGATAATCTACTAACAAAAAATTTCAATTATTTCATCCTCAATGCCCTTTTGTTCATTGATATTCTTGCATATGAAAAATTTACAGCCAACAATTCCATTTCCGACCGCTATTTTAAAAATATGGAAATGACGCTCGAAACCATCGCTCTGACCGTCTTTGAACTCAAAACCAACAAGACCAATTACGACAAAAGTCTTATCAAATTATTCGAATCATCTTTGCGTTATCAAAACAGGGAATACAAAAGCTATAGTGATGTGATTTCTACGCCAAAAAAGTTAATGGAAAAATATTATTGTGTCGATATCACATGTATGGCATCATGGACAGATTTGCAAATTGACAAAAAAGAGCTGGAATTCCTAAAACAATTGGGACTAGACCTACATCTAAAAAGTGAGGTCATCCAACATTCAATAACGGATATCAACTGTTTCTACAGTAGCAACAAAAACCAGATTGGCTTATTCACAAAGAAAAATATAGCACAGAGTTTTTACGACAATTCCAGCAAAATGGTCATCAAACTCATTACTCGAAACAGCAAACGTTTGATGAAGGAATTACGGGAAAGTAAAGAACTGATGGGCTTGTTGAGAAAATCGACCAAACGGCCTTTGACAGACCAGGAACAAAAGAAAGTACAGGAACAGCTTTTGGATATCATTAAATCAATCCCGAGCCTCGCCATCTTTATGCTTCCAGGTGGTGCGATCTTGTTGCCGTTGTTCGTCAAATTCATTCCAAAATTGCTGCCTTCTTCCTTTGACGACAATAGAATTGAAGATGAGTAAAGCATTTCATACGGTTTGAAGAAATGATAAATAATGAATAAAAAGGATGTTTTATCTATTTCTTCACAATAAATTTTGGTAGTCCCGCTCAATATTTAGAAAATTCATAATTATTGAAGAAACCTTTAATTTCGTTATCTATTTTAACTTAAAAAAACTATATTGATGGTTTCAAAGAAATTATTAACCAGAATTAATTACGGATTCTGGAATGAAGATGTTTTTTGAAAAATCATTGAAAATTTATACTCCTTTCTAAACTAATAACATTAACATATCTCATTTGAAAAAAGAACATTTTAAATGGCATTCGCCTACCTTAAGCAATGATATTGAAATGCTCGTCTTTGGGCATGCCGGATATCCAGTAATTTTGTTCCCAACCACCATGGGTAAACACAATGAATGTTTTGACATGAAGCTCGTGGATTCGGTGAAATGGTTTGTTGATGAGGGTTTGGTACAAATCTACTGTCCAGATGGCATCAACGAATTGAGCTGGTACAATAAGAACATCCATCCAGCCGAAAGAATAAAAAACCATATCTGGTATGATGAATTCATCATGAACGAGCTCGTGAATAGCATTCGCCATGAAAAAGGAATTACGAAAGTGGCTGTTGCTGGGCCAAGTTTTGGAGGCTATCAGGCAGCCAATTTTGCATTCAGACATCCAGAAAGTGTAAGCCACATGATTAGTATGAGTGGTGCTTTTGATATCAAATCGTTTTTGGATGGCTATTATGACACCAATGCCTATTTCAACAATCCAATTGACTACTTGCCTGGAAACGACAATCCTGAACTGTGGAACATGAAAATCATCCTTGGTGTTGGCGAATGGGATATTTGCTTGGATGCCAATAAGCAAATGGCTGACATTTTGCGTTCCAAAAACATCAATTTCTGGTACGACGAACGAAAATGGGCAAAGCACGATTGGCCATTATGGCGCGATATGTTCCCTCATTATTTATCAAAATTATAGATTCAAATAACGTATATAACCATGAAAAAAATAGGCATTTTATTCGGAATGGAAAATACCTTTCCGCAAGCATTTGTCGACAGGGTCAACGAAAAAGGAATTAAGGACATCAAGGCCGAAGCCGTTTCAATAGATATGGTGGAACAGGCAAAACCAACAGACTATGCCGTTATTATTGATAGGATTTCACAAGATGTTCCTTTTTACAGGGCGTATCTTAAAAACGCCGCACTTTCGGGAACTGCTGTCATCAACAATCCTTTTTGGTGGAGTGCTGACGAAAAGTTTTTCAACAATGGTTTGGCTGAAATAGTAGGTGTTCCTGTACCTAAGACGTTCATCTTGCCTACTTCCCATCGTCCGGCGAACACGACTGAAACCTCCTTTCGCAACATGAAATTCCCTTTCGCCTGGGACCACATGTTTGAAACAATCGGTTTTCCGGCGTACATGAAACCTCATGATGGTGGTGGATGGAAAAGCGTCTATCGTGTGGACAGTCCCGAAGATCTTTGGAAAAAACATGGGGAAACCGAGAATTTAGTCATGATGCTTCAGGAAGAAATCAACTTTACGGAATATTTTAGATGTTATTGTTTGAACACAGATAACGTACACATCATGCAATATGAGCCACGGAATCCTCATCATTTACGTTATGTGATTGATGGCCCACCCGTACCACAAAAATTATTGGATCTTGTCAAAAAATATTGTATCCGATTGAATAAAGCCCTGGGTTATGATTTCAATACAGTTGAGTTTGCTATACAAGATGGAATTCCTTATGCAATTGATTTCTGCAATCCTGCACCAGATGCAGATGTGAACTCGGTAGGTCAGGATAACTTCGATTGGATTGTTGAAAACGCGGCCAATATGGCTATTGAAAAGGCAAAACAATTTAAAAAAGGTAAAATGAATCTCACATGGGGAACCTTCGTAAAAGATCAAATCACAGGCAAAAAGACTGTTTTTAAATAATCAATCACAGACCTTTTAAGTCCCGAAGTTTCGGAATCAAAAAGCAGAAAGGTCTCAAGCATCAATTTCTCTTTATGAAATTCACATTAGGTATCGAAGAAGAATATCAGGTCATTTGCCCAAATACGCGCGAACTGATTTCCCATGACCAAAAAATAGTCACCGAAGCGTGTAAACTACTAAATGATCAGGTCAAGGCAGAGATGCATCAAGCGGTTGTAGAAGTTGGCACCAATATTTGCCAAAATATTACAGAAGCCCGAAAAGAAATCACACATCTGCGCAAATCAATTTCAGATATTGCCAAGGATTTAGGATTTCGCATTGGAGCAGCAGGCACTCATCCGTTTAGCAAATGGGAAACACAACTGATCACACCCAATCCACGTTATGACGAAATTGTCAATGAGTTGCAGGATACAGCACGTTCCAATCTGATCTTCGGTTTGCACGTGCATGTCGGCATTGAGGACAAACAGATGTCCTTGCATTTGACCAATGCCATGCGCTATTTTTTACCGCATTTGTATGCCTTATCGACCAATTCTCCTTTTTGGGAAGGCCGAAATACAGGTTTCAAATCGTTCCGTTCCAAGGTTTTCGATAAATTCCCCCGGACAGGAATTCCAGGGGTGTTTCAGACCGTGGCTGAATATGAGCATTATATCAACATGCTGGTCAAAACCAAATGTATCGACAATCCGAAGAAAATATGGTGGGACATACGCATGCATCCGTTTTTTCCAACTTTGGAAGTCAGGATCTGTGACGTTCCAATGACAATTGAGGAAACTTTGAGCATCGCAGCCTTGATTCAGGCGTTGGTTGCCAAATTGTACAAATTGAGAACCCAAAATCTCAACTTCATGCTCTATCACAGAGCGCTCATAAACGAGAACAAATGGCGCGCGAGTCGCTACGGATTGGATGGCAACATGATAGATTTTGGTAAGGAATGTGAAGTAAATACAAGAGATCTGATGCAGGAATTGCTTGATTTTGTGGATGATGTAGTCGATGAATTAGGATCGCGTAAGGAAATTGAACATATCAAGACCATGTTGAAAAACGGTACAGGCGCTGACCGACAATTGGCTATCTTTGCAGAAACAAATGATTTGACAAAAGTGGTCGATTATATTATGGAGCAGACCATTTTGGGAACTTAGTAAAAAGTGAAGATGCAGAAACAGAAAGTGAAAATGGCGATTTTGGATATGAACAATAACGAGCCCAATCAAGGGTTGCGTTGCATTGTGGACATTGCAAAATTGTTCAATAAAGATATTGATTTTAAAATCTATAACGTCAGGGCAAATAATGAGATACCTGATTTAACTTATGACATTTATTTTTCCAGTGGTGGACCCGGAAGTCCTTTGGAAGATGGCACTTGGAGACAACCATATTTAGAATTGATTCAAAATCTTTGGGATTTCAATAAAAATTCATCCGAAGAAAAAAAACATGTATTTCTGATTTGTTATTCCTTCCAAATGGTCTGCGATTATTTTCAATTAGGCGAAATGAAACCTCGGAAAAGCACTTCTTTCGGGATTTTGCCAATCCACAAAACCAAAGAAGGCATCAATGACCGACTTTTGCAAGGTTTGGATGATCCCTTTTATGCTGTAGATTCAAGGGATTGGCAATTAATCCAACCC